>JAUXST010000156.1 GCA_030679805.1 Reyranella sp.
GTCGAAATTCCTGGTCTCGGCCAGATACTTGGCCGCGCCCAGCAGCATCACGGTGTGGCCGTCGTGGCCGCAGGCGTGCATTTTGCCCGCGATCGTCGACTTGTGGTCGAAGTCGTTGGTCTCGTGGACATCGAGCGCGTCCATGTCGGCGCGCAACCCGATCGCCCGCTTCGACGTGCCCGACCGCAGCACGCCCACCACGCCGGTCTTGGCCAGGCCGCGATGAACTTCCAGCCCAAAGGACTTCAGCTTTTCGGCGACGACGTCGGCCGTCCGCACTTCCTCGAAGGCCGTCTCGGGATGACTGTGGATGTCATGCCGCCAAGCGGTCATGTCCTTGTGAAACGACGCAATGCGGTTGATGACCGGCATCCATACTCTCCAACGGATAAGGTGGCGGATCGTACGGGAGCCTCATGACGGGTCAAGCACGCTCGTCATGCGCCCCTGCACACCAGAGTCTCTGCAACAAGTCTGCCAGTCCGTCAGCTGTTGGCGACGTAGGTCCGCTCCTCCACGGCCAAGCGTCCCTCCTCGATCGCATGACAGGCGACCGTGCCGCCGTCGATCGCGAGCGGCATCGGCCGCTCTGCCTTGCAGCGGTCGTTGGCAAAGGGGCAACGCGGATGGAAGGTGCAGCCCGACGGCGGGTTGATCGGGCTCGGCACTTCGCCGGCAACAGGCGCGCGTTGGCGGCCGGTCATGTCGAGGTCGGGGATCGTGTCGAGCAGCATCCGCGTGTAGGGATGCTTGGGCCGCGTGAAGAGAGTCTCCGTGGGCGCTACTTCGACCAGGCGGCCGAGGTACATCACGCCGACGCGCGTCGAGATGTGATAGACGACCGCCAGGTTGTGCGAGATGAAAAGATAGGTGAGCCCGAAGCGCCGCTGCAGGTCGACCATCAGGTTCAGGATCTGGGCCTGCACCGAGACGTCGAGCGCCGAAGTCGGCTCGTCGCACACCAGGAATTCCGGCTGGCTGGCGAGTGCACGGGCGATCGAGACGCGCTGGCGCTGGCCGCCCGAGAACTCGTGCGGGAACTTGCGGCCGTCGGCAGGCGTCAGCTTGACCTGCCGCAGCAGGTCCTCGACGCGCTTCCGCAGGTCGGCCTTGTCCTTGGCGAGATCGAAGGCGCGGATCGGCTCGGCGATGATGTCGAACACGCGCCAGCGCGGATTGAGGCTGGCGTACGGGTCCTGGAAGATCATCTGCATGCGCCGGCGGAGCGCGGCCATATCGGACCGGCTGTGGCGACCGGCCATGTCGTTACCGTCGAACTCGATCGTGCCGGCGGTTGGCGGATAAAGCCCGACGACCAGGCGCGCCACCGTCGACTTGCCGCAACCTGATTCGCCCACCAGAGAGAAGGTCTCGCCCTTGGCGATCTCGATATCGATGCCGTCGACCGCCTGGACGATCTGGCGCGGCCGCCCTTCCAGAGCCCGCACCAACCACGGCGCCGAGACATCGAAGTAGCGCTTCAGGCCGGAGAGGCGAACAAACTGGCCGGTGCTGCCGTCAGGCATCGACCGTCTCCTTCGGGATCGGCACGCCGACGCCGCCGCGGTCGTGCAGCCAGCAGGCGGCACGGCTGGTGCCGGCGGCCATCAGGTCCGGGCGTTCGACCAGGCACCGGCTTCCCCGCTCGGTGCAGCGCGGGTTGAAGGCGCAGCCCTTGGGGATTTCGGTCAGCCTCGGCATGGCGCCGTCGATCTGGGTCAACCGCTCGGTACGGACGCCCAGGCTCGGGATCGAGCCCATGAGGCCCTTGGTGTAGGGATGCTTGGCGTGCTTGACCACGTCGCGCACCGGCCCGATCTCGGCGATCCGCCCGGCATACATCACGGCGACGCGGTCGGCGGTCTCGGCGATCACGCCCATGTCGTGCGTGACCAGCATCACCGCGGTGCCATGCTCGCGGCAGAGCCGCTTCAAGAGCGCGATGATCTGCGCCTGGATCGACACGTCGAGCGCCGTCGTGGGCTCGTCGGCCACGATCAGCCGCGGCCCGGCGCAGAGCGCCAGCGCAATGACCACACGCTGGCGCATGCCGCCCGAAAACTGGTGCGGATAGTGGTCGATGCGGCTCTCGGCGCCCGGAATGCCGACCTCCTTCAGGAGGCCGAGCGCCCGCGTCCGGGCCTCGGCGGCCGACAGCGGCAGATGGGTCTGGATGGTCTCGACGAGCTGGCGGCCGATCGAATAGAGCGGATTGAGGCTGGTCAGCGGATCCTGGAAGATGGCGCCGATGCGCGCGCCGCGCACCTTGCGCATCTCCTCGTAGGGCAGGTTGTCGATGCGCCGGCCCTCCAGGCGGATCTCGCCGCCGGCGATGCGTCCCGGCGGTTCGAGCAGGCCGATGATGGCGTTGCCGGTCAACGACTTGCCGGCGCCAGATTCGCCCACCACGCCCAGCACCTCGCCCGGCGCGATGTCGAACGACACGTCGTCGACCGCCAGCAGGGTGCCGCGGCGGGTCGGGAACTCGACGCGGAGGTTCTTGACCTCGAGTAGCGGCGGATTGTTGGACGGACTCGCCATCAGCGCACCCGTGTCGCCCAAGACACCGATGTCATCCCGAGCGGAGCGAGGGATCTTTGCTCGGTCACGAAAGATCCCTCGCTCCGCTCGGGATGACAAACATGCTGTGGTGGCGACTGGGAGTCATTCTTCTCATCTCAATTTCGGATTGAGCGCATCGCGCAGCCAGTCGCCCAGCAGGTTCACCGCCAGACCGAGGGCCGCCAGCGTGACGCCGGGAAACACCGTGATCCACCAGTCGCCGGACTGCAGCACCTCGTTGCCGAGACGGATCAGCGTCCCGAGCGAGGGCTCGGTCGACGGCAGGCCGACGCCGAGGAACGACAGCGTCGCCTCGGTGATGACGGCGAGGCCGAGATTGAGTGTGGCGATCACCAGCACCGGCCCGGTGACGTTAGGCAGCACGTGACGCACCATGATCAAGAGTGGCGACAGGCCGATCACGCGCGCCGCCTGCACGTACTCCTTGTTCCTCTCGACCATGACCGAGCCGCGCACGGTCCGGGCGTAGCTCACCCAGAAGGAAAGTCCGATGGCGCCGACGACGACGAAGATCGCGATCTCGTCATGGCGCTTCACCGAGATGATGCCGCGCACCACGCCGTCGATCAGCAGTGCCACCAGGATCGCCGGGAAGGTGAGCTGGACGTCGGCCACGCGCATGATCACGGCGTCGACCGCGCCGCCGAAATAGCCGCTGACCAGGCCGAGCGCTATGCCCAGCACCATCGCCACGGCCACCGCGGCGAGGCTCACGACCAGGGACAACCGGGTGCCGTACATGATGGAGGACAGCACGTCGCGGCCCTGATCGTCGGTTCCGAGCGGAAAGGCCCAGTCGCCGTCGGGAGAGATCAGCACCGGCGGTTTCAACCCGTCGCTCAGACTGAGGGTCGCCGGATCGAACGGCGTGTGCGGCGCCAGGATCGGCGAGAGAAAGGCCAGCGCCACGATCAGGATTGTGGCGACGGCCGCGGCCACGGTCATCGGCGAGGACTTGAAGCTCCACCAGACGTCGCTGTCGGCCACCCGATGCAGCCAGCCGGAACCACCCGATGCTGCCATCTCAGTGTCCCGCCACGCGCGCCCCGCCACCCTGGCTGCGCAGGCGCGGATCGACGGCGAAGTAGAGAAGATCGACGATGAGGTTGATCAGGACGAAGAAGAGCCCGATCAGCAGCAGGTAGGCCGCCATCACCGGGATGTCGGAGAACTGCACCGACTGGATGAAGAGCTGGCCGACGCCCGGCCAGGCGAACACCGTCTCGGTGACGACGGCGAAGGCGATCAGGCTGCCGAGCTGCAGGCCGGCGACGGTGATCACCGGCACCAGCGTGTTCTTAAGCGCGTGGCCGAAGTTGATCGCCCGGTTGGTGAGGCCGCGGGCGCGCGCGAACTTGATGTAGTCGGTGCGCATCACCTCGAGCATCTCCGACCGCACCAGGCGCATGATCAGGGTGAGCTGGAACAGGCCGAGCGTGATGGCCGGCAGGATCAGCGCCTTGAGCCCGGACCAGGTCAGGAAATTGGTCGTCCACCAGCCGACATGGACAGTGTCACCGCGGCCAAAGGACGGCAGCCAGTGCAGCATCACGGCAAAGACCAGGATCAGCAGGATGCCGATCAGGAAGGTCGGCAGCGAGATGCCGATCAGGGAGACCGCCTGCAGGAGCCGACTCGACCAATGCCGTGGATAGAGGCCGGTGTAGACCCCCATCGGCACGCCGACGAAGAGCACGAACACGGCCGCACAGAGCGAAAGTTCGAGAGTCGCCGGCACGCGTTCCAGGATCAGGCGACCGACCGGCTCCGAGGTGCGGTAGGACAGGCCGAAGTTGCCGCGGGCGGCATTGCCGATGAAACGCAGGAACTGGATGGGCGCGGGATCGTTGAGGCCGAGCTTTTCGCGCAGCTGCTCGCGCTCCTCCATGGTCGTGTCCTGGCCCACCATCGCGTTGATGGGATCGCCGACGTAGCGGAACAGGGAAAAGGCGACCAATCCGACCGCCACGAGCACGGCGATCGATTGCAGGATTCGTCTCAGGATGAATGCGAGCATTTGTGTCGGCTGATCCGGTGGCAGGCCTAGCAGGAAAGCTGCCAAAACGGAACCGGCCCCGGTTGCAGGTCCTGCAACCGGGGCCGATTTGGGATGTGTCGCTACTTCACGGTGACGAAGCGCAGCGGGAAGCTGTTGTCGGCGAGCTGCACAAGGTCGATGTTCTTGCGCGCCGCCCACACGACCGCCTGCTGATGCAGGGGGATGTAGGCGAAATCGTCGACATAGAGCTTCGTGGCTTCCTTGATCATGGCGTCGCGCTTGGCCTTGTCGGTCTCCTGCTCCATGGCGTCGGCCAGCTTGTCGAGCGCCGGGTTAGAGTAGCCGCCGGCGTTGAACTGACCCTTCTTGGTCGCCTTGTTCGGGGTCTGGATCAGCGCCTCGAAGACGTTGTGGACGTCGTAGGTCTGGGCCGGCGACCAGCCCAGCATGTAGAAGCTGGTCTCGCCCGGTGACAGGTCGGCTTTGCGCAGGATCTTGGCGAAGTAGAGGTTGCGGGTCTGGGCCCGCAGATTCACCTTCACACCGATCTTGGCGAGCATCGCCACGACGGCCTGGCAGATCTTTTCGTCGTTGACGTAGCGATCGTTGGGGCAGTCCATCCCGGTTTCGAAGCCGTTGGGATAGCCCGCATCAGCCAGCATCTTCTTGGCCTCTTCCGGCTTGAGCAGCGCCGGGCGCTTGTCGAGATCCTTCATGTAGCCGTTGATGCCCGGCGCCACCATCAGTTCGGTCGGGAAAGATTGGCCGCGCATCACGGTGCGCTTGATCGCATCGACGTCGATCGAGCGGTGGATGGCCTCGCGCACCTTCTTGTCCTTGAACGGGTTCTTGCCTTTGACGTTCGACTCGAGCAGCTCCGGCCGCTCCTGGTCGAAGCCGAGGAACACGACGCGCGTCTCCGGGCCTTCCAGCACCTTGACGTTGGCGTCCTTCTTGAGGCTTTCGGTGTCGGCCGGCGGGACCTCGTAGGTCATGTCGATGTCGCCCGCCTTGAGCGCGGCGACGCGGGTCGCGGGATTGGCCACCGGCGTGAAGATAACCTCGGTCAGATTGTGCGTGGGCTTGTCCCACCAGTTGGGATTGTTGACGAGGACCGTCTTTTCGCCGGCACGCCGCTCCTTGAGGATGAATGGGCCGGTGCCCATGGCGTTGCGGGTGGCGAAATTCTCCTCGTTCTTGGTCATGTCGGCGGAGTTGACCGCATTGTTCTTCTCGGCCCACGCCTTGGACATCATGGCGATTGCCGCCCATTTGTCGGCCAGCAGCGGATCGGGATACTTCGTCGTCACCTCGACGCGCAGGTCGCCCGCCTTCTTGATCTCCTTCACCGAGACGAAGTTGCTGCCCATGTTCGAGCCGGGACCGTTGGCACGATTGAGCGAGAACACGACATCGTCGGCGGTGAACGGAGTGCCGTCGTGGAACTTCACGCCCGGGCGGATGTCGAAGAACCAGGTCGTCGGGTTGGTCTGGCCCCACTTCGTCGCCAACGCCGGCTCAAGCTTCAGATCCTTGTCGCGGCGGATCAGCGGGTCATAGATGTTCGAGTTGAAGGTCAGGAGGAACGTCTCCTGGCGCGCATAGGGATCCATCGAACTCACGTCGCCCGAATTGGCCCACTTGAATGTCTTGGCGTCAGCCGCGGTGGCGGCCGACAGTCCGGCGCAGACGACGGCCGCCAGCGCCAAGGAATGCCTGAAACTGAAGTTCATCTTGTACCCCTTCATGCGCGCCCCACGCGAGCCGCTAGCGTGACGGCCTCCCCGACTGCCGAGCTATGCGTGGGCGCATACCTTTTTGCACGTTGCACCGCCTCTGCGAGCCCGTCAATTGTACAAAAAATTTGCATGGTGACAGAGGGTGCACATAGGTCTGAGCAAGGTTAATGTAGCTTATTCATAGTCTTGTGCAGGTGTCCCCATGAACGACGTTTCTCGCAGCTTTCGCGGCAATTCCAACGCCGCGCGCGACATCGCCCATCACCTGCACCCCTACACGAACTTCAAGAAGCATGAAGCCACGGGCCCGCTCACGATCGTGCGCGGTCGCGGCGTCTACGTGATGGACGACGACGGCAAGGAATACATCGAGGGCATGGCCGGCCTCTGGTCGGCGGCGCTGGGCTTCAGCAACGAGCGCCTGGCCACCGTGGCCTACGAGCAGATGAAGCAGCTGCCATTCTATCATGCCTTCAACCAGCGCAGCCACGAGCCCGCCATCAACCTCGCCGAGAAGCTGAAGTCGATGGCGCCGGTGGAGATGTCGAAGGTGTTCTTCGCCAATTCCGGCTCCGAGGCCAACGACACCGTCGTCAAGATGGTGTGGTACATGAACAACGCGCTCGGCCGGCCGCTCAAGAAGAAAATCGTCTCGCGCATCAAGGGCTACCACGGCGTCACCGTGGCGGCGGCGAGCCTGACCGGCCTGCCCAACAACCACCGCTCCTTCGACCTGCCGATCGGCGGCATCCTGCACACGAGCTGCCCGCACTACTACCGCTTCGGCGCCGATGGCGAGAGCGAGGAGCAGTTCGCCACACGCTGCGCCGAGGAGCTCGAACAGCTCATCATCAAGGAAGGCGGCGCCGATCAGGTTGCGGCCATGATCTGCGAACCGGTGATGGGCGCCGGCGGCGTGATCGTGCCGCCCAAGGGCTACTACGAGAAGATCCAGGCCGTCTGCAAGAAGTACGACATGCTGTTCGTCGCCGACGAGGTGATCTGCGGCTTCGGACGCACCGGCAATGTCTGGGGCTGCCAGACGATGAACATCAAGCCGGACATCCTGACCTGCGCCAAGGCACTGTCGGCCTCGTTCCTGCCGATCTCGGCGGTGATGATCAACGACAAGGTCTATCAGGCGCTGATGAGCGAGAGTGACAAGATCGGCACCTGGGGCCACGGCTTCACCTACTCCGGCCATCCGGTCGCCGCCGCCGTCGCCTTGGAGGCGCAGAAGATCTACGACGAGATCGACCTGTTCGGTCACGCCAAGCGTATGAGCCCGATCTTCCAGAAGCACATCCAGTCGTTCGCCGACCATCCGCTGGTGGGCGAGGCGATGAGCGTGGGCATGGTGGGTGCGCTCGAGATCGTGGCCGACAAGAAGACCAAGACGGCCTTCGACTTGGCCACGGTCGGCGCCGGCAATCGGGTGTCCAACCACGCCCAGGCGCGCGGCCTGTTCGTGCGCAACATGGGCGACCGCGTCGCCATCTGCCCGCCGCTGATCATCAACGAGGCGGAACTCGCCGACCTGTTCGGCCGGCTGCGCCAGTCGTTCGACGCCGCACTGGCCGACCTCAAGTCGGAAGGCCACTTCAAGGGCTGAGGAGGACAGGCGGCGTGCCCCGGATCAACGGGACGCCGCCGTTCGGCACGGCACAGCGCATCCGGACCCGGGCGATCTGGGCGGTTGCGCTGTTCACGGCCTCGCTGCCGCCGGCTTTCATCGGGTTCGGCATCGCCACCGCGACGGACGACCAGACCAACCTGGCGATGCCGCTGGCCTTCATCTTCTGGTCCACCGGCCTCTTGTTCGCGCTGTGGGCGGCGTTTCCCACTTTGCGCTACTGGGACGGCCTGCCCGGCCCGATCCGATGGCTGGGATCGCTGCCCCTGCTCTCGGTCTCCCTGTTCCTGAGCGTCGCCCTGATCGCCATCCTGCTGGCGTAAGCAGGTCAGCGTCCGGATTGCCGGCGCAGGTAGGCGATGATGTCGGCGCGGTCCTCGGCGGTGGCGACCCGGAAGTTCATCCGCTGGCCCGGGATCAGCGCCTGCGGATTGGTGAGCCAGGCATCCAGGGTCTTCTCTTCCCATACCACGGTCGAGTTCTTCACCGCGGGCGAGTAGTTGAAGCCCGGCGCCGCGCCGGCCTTGCGCCCGAACACGCCGCGATGGGCCGGACCGACCCGGTTGGAGTCGAGCGAGTGGCATCCGCCGCAGCGCGACTCGTAGAGTTCCTGGCCGTGCGCGGCGTCGGCCGCCTGGACTGGAGCCGTCATGCCGAGAGCCAGAGCCGCGAGAGCGGCGGATGCCAGCGACTTCACGATCACGCCCCGAAGCTGAGCGCCTTGGCCGGCAGCGGGTCCTTCAGCGCCTGCGACAGCACCGTCCAGTGCATGACCTCGTCGGCGGCGAGCCGCGCCGAGACCTGGGCCAGCGCCTTGTCGCCGAACGACGGGATCACGCCGATGTAGGCGTTGGCCGCGCCCTTCTCGAGACGCTGCGCCAGACGCAGCACGTCGGTCTGGCTCTTCAGCGACGCGGCGTTGAGGGCCTGCGCGACCTCGGCGTCGCTCTTGGCCGCTACCGGCGTGCCCCCCAGCTTGCGGATGGTGGCGATCAGGGCGTCGCGATGCTCCTTGTGATGGGTCTGGAACAGGACGGCGATTTCCAGCACCGGCTTCTGCAGCAGGCCGCTGGTGGCGCCGAGCTGGTAGGCGCTGATCGCCTCGTTCTCGAGACCGAGCGCGGTGTTGAGAATGCCGACGTCGGCGGCGGGATTGCTCGTCTGGGCGACGGCCATCTTCTCGCACCCGGCCATCAGCGCGACGGCGGAAGCCGACAGAAGGCTGACGCCCGAGGCGCGCAGGATGCCACGACGACGGAAATCGATGGGTTGAGTCACGTTAAGAGTCTCCTCGTATGTTTTCGGAGGGAGCGGATCGCGCCGTCCGTGCGAGGCTTTACGCGGCACCCCTTCGCGCCGGATCGTTCACCGTCCGTCACGCCTCGGTGAGAGGATCGCGAGCCCGATCTGCGATTGAGAACCACTCTAATCTGACACTTCACGCGTTCGTGTTTGCGATTCGTCAAGGCGGCGATGTCCACCGCGACCAAAATGCGCCTATCGCGGACAGGCCTTCCGACTAAGATCGGCGGCGCGGGGAGACGTCGGGATCATGGACTACGAAGCATTCTTCACCAGCCACTTGCGCCGCCTTCACGACGAGGGCCGCTATCGCGTGTTCGCCGAGCTGGAACGGATCGCGGGTGCCTTTCCGCGCGCACGTCTGCACCGCGAGGGCGAGATGCCGCGCGACGTCACCGTGTGGTGCAGCAACGACTACCTCGCCATGGGCCAGCATCCGGCGGTGATCGAAGCCATGCAGGCCGCGATCGGCGCCCAGGGCTCGGGCGCCGGCGGCACGCGCAACATCTCGGGCACCAACACGCTGCACGCAGCGCTCGAGCGCGAACTCGCCCTGCTGCACGACAAGGACGCCGCCCTCGTCTTCACCTCAGGCTACGTCGCCAACGAGACCACGTTGCAGACGCTGGGCGCCCTGCTGCCCGGCTGCGAACTCTATTCCGACTCGTTCAACCACGCCTCGATGATCGCCGGCATCCGCCACTCCGGCGCCGTGCGCAAGATCTTCCGCCACAACGACGTGGCCCCCCTGGAAGAGCTGCTGGCCGCCGCCGATCCGGCGGTGCCGAAGATCGTGGCCTTCGAATCGGTCTACTCGATGGACGGCGACGTCTCGCCGATCGCCGAGATCTGCCGCGTGGCCCACCGTTATGGCGCCCTCACCTACCTTGACGAGGTCCATGCGGTGGGCATGTACGGCGCGCGCGGCGCCGGTGTGGCGGAACGCGACAGCGTGCTGGCAGAGGTCGACATCGTCCAGGGCACGCTCGCCAAGGCGTTCGGAGTCGTCGGCGGCTATATCGCGGCCTCCGCCGCGACGGTCGATTTCGTCCGCTCCTGCGGCTCGGGCTTCATCTTCACGACCTCGCT
>JAUXST010000175.1 GCA_030679805.1 Reyranella sp.
ATTTCAGCCTCAAGTTGACGGGCGTTTTCGCGATTGCGCTAGAAGGCATGCTCGTCTTCCTGAATCTGGAGACGTTAAGCCACAGCGTCGCGACCAGTGGATGGCAGCAAGCTTTGAAATCAGACGCGATGGTATTGGCACCAGCATGCGTCTTGATTTTCGTGGCCGGCTGGTGCGCATACACATGGACGCATTCGGTTTCAGCGAAGTGGACGCGGGCCGCTCTTCTCGCACTCGGCATACCTTGCTTGGCGGTTGCGTTCTTTACTCTGGCGGCAGCAATTTTCATGGGTCCCACCATCATCCCTCCTGCGATCGAGTTCGCGGTGAAGAATTTCGGCGTCATTTGCGTCGCCGCAACGACGCTATGGTCGATTTATTTCGCGGCCAGACACGCTACATTCCCCGATCCACTCGATTGGGCAGACAAAAGGAGGAAAGTTTAAATGGCCCGCCTGCCCTATCTCGATGTCGATCAGCTTCCGCCCGAACACAAGGAACTTCTCAAACGGCCGATCAATCTCACTCGGTTGCTCGTCAATTCGCCCGGCATGGCTCGCGCCTTCCATGGTATCGGCGGCTACATCCGCAACAAGAGCACGCTCGATCCGCGCCTGCGCGAGCTCGCGATCCTCCAGGTCGGCTGGATGGAGAAGTCGGAATACGAATTCACCCATCATGTGAAGATCGGCAAGGAATTCGGCGTCACCGACGATGACATCCAGGCGCTGATGGACGAGACGGTGGGCAAATCCACCAAGCTCGAGCCGCTGGTCAAGGCAATCCTGCGGGGCGCCCGCGAGATGGTGCGCGAACTCGCCATGTCCGACGCCACCTTCGCCGAGATCAAGAAGGATCTCAGCGACGAGCACATGACCGACCTGGTGCTCACCATCGCCTTCTACTGCGCGGTCGTGCGCGTGCTCGCCACCATGAAGATGGACAACGAGCCCTACTACAAGGAAGTCCTGAAGCAGTATCCAATCCCGGGAGTGAGCTGACATGCGCCTCAAAGATCGCGTCGCCATCGTCGTCGGCGCCGGCCAAAGCCCCGGCGAAGGCATGGGCAACGGCCGGGCGGCGGCCCTCACCTTCGCGCGCGAAGGCGCCAAGGTGCTGTGCGTCGATCACAATCTCAAGTCGGCCCAGGAGACGGTCGAGATGATCGGCGCCAACCAGGGCACGGCCATGGCCTTCAAGGCCGACGTCACCAAGCAGGCCGAGGTCAAGGCCATGGTCGCCGAGGCGCACGGCCGCTGGGGCCGCATCGACATCCTGCACAACAATGTGGGCGTTTCACTCTCCGGCGGCGATGCCGAGCTGCTCGACATCACCGAAGAGGCGTTCGACCGCTGCGTGGCGATCAACCTCAAGAGCTGCATTTTCGCCGCCAAGCACGTGATCCCGATCATGCGCGCCCAGCAAAGCGGCGTGATCATCAACATCTCCTCGATGGCCGTGATCACCACCTACCCCTACGTCGCCTACAAGGCGACCAAGGCCGCGATGGTGTCCTTCACCGAGCAACTCGCCTACCAGAACGCCCAGTACGGCATCCGCGCCAACGTCATCCTGCCCGGCCTGATGAACACGCCGATGGCGGTCGACACCCGTGCCCGCACCTTCAAGAAGACCCGGGCCGAGGTCGAGGCCGAGCGCGATTCCAAAGTGCCGCTGCGCCAGAAGATGGGCACCGGCTGGGACGTGGCGAACGCTGCCCTGTTCCTCGCCTCGGACGAGGCCAGCTTCGTCACCGGCGTGACCCTGCCGGTGGACGGCGGCGCGAGCGTGCGTCGGGGCTAGCGGCCAGAAGCCCACCCAGCACGTCGAGGAAGGCGCGCACCAGGCGCGCGTTCTGCCGTTCCTTGAGAGAAACGACGTGGGCGTAGGTGTAGATCTCCGCGTCCATCACCGGCAGGGCATGGATGCGCCGATCGGGGATATATTCGGCCTCCGACACGACGCCGAGGCCGATCCCCTTGGCCACCGCCTCGCGGATCGATTCGCGGCTGCCGATCTCCATCACGACCTTGGGCCGGACGTCCGCCTCACGCATCGCCTGGTCGAAGGCGCGCCGCGTCGTCGAGCCGGCCTCGCGGACGATCAACCGCTGGCCCTCCATCTCGCGCGCCCTGAGGCCGCGGCGGCGCGCAAAGGCATGATCGGCTGGGCACATCACCACGACCCGGTGGCGGCGGTAGGGAATCGCCACCAGCCGCGGATCGGGATCGACATGGGCCAACACCGCCACGTCGGTGCGGTAGTCCAGCAGATCGCGCAGCGTGTCGCGCGAATTGCCGACGGTCACTGAAACATAGAGGCCAGGATGGCGCGCATTGAAGGCCGCCAGCATGTCGGTAACGTGATAGGGGCCGACGGCGCCGACGCGCAGATGGCCAGTCCTGAGGCCGCGCGTCTCGTTCAGGAAGTCGGCGGCCTCCTTCTCGTCGGCGAACAGGCGGCGGCTGATCTCCAGGAGACCGCGGCCGGTCTCGGTAAGCTCGATGCGCCGGCCGCGCCGGACGAACAGCTCGACGCCGAACTCGCCTTCCAGCGACTTCACCTGCGTCGTGATGGTGGGCTGGCTGACGCCAAGCTCGCGTGCCGCGGCAGTGAAGCTCAGCCGCCGGGCCACGGCATGGAAGGAGCGGAGCTGGGTGTGCCTCATATAGATTTTCTCAATGGATCCCGGCAAGTCTTTGAATTGGATAAATGTGAGGCCCGGCCGGAAGATTGTCACCAACAACAAGCAATATCGGGAGAAAGCGCAGATGTGGCGCTACCGTAATCCGGTCGACGTGAAGTTCGGCGCCGGTGTGTTCGAGACGCTGGGCAAGGTGCTGGCCGGCCGGGCCTATTGCCTGGTGACCTACGACGACGCCAACGGCGGCGGTGTCTTCGCCGAACTGACGCGCCGCGTCATCGCACTGGCAGACTCCCCCGTCGTCATGGTGCGCAACATCGGCCCCAATCCTGATTTCGCCGGGCTTGCCGACTCCTGCCGCACCTATGCCACCGCGGCGCGCCCGGTCGAGGCGATCGTGGCGCTGGGCGGCGGCTCGGTGATGGATGCGGCCAAGGTGCTGGCCGCCGCTTCAGGAGACTTCGACAGGGTCCGTCGCCACCTCGAGACGGGCACCGGAGGCGAGTCGCTTGGCCGGACGCCGATCATCGCTGTTCCGACCACGTCTGGCACGGGCAGCGAGGTTACCTCGTGGGCCACCGTGTGGGACACCGGGGCGATGAAGAAATACTCGCTGGCGCGCGACACGCTCTATCCCGAAGCAGCGCTGGTCGATCCGCTGCTGACCACGGGCCTGCCGCGTGCGGTCACCATCAGCACCGGCCTCGATGCGCTCAGCCACGCGCTGGAAAGCATCTGGAACGTGAACGCCAACCCGGTGTCGGGCTCGCTGGCCGAGGTTGCCGCCCGCGAGGTGCTCGACGCCCTGCCGCTGCTGGCCGACGATCTCAGGAACGAGGCCCTGCGCACCCGCCTCGCCCGCGCCAGCCTGTTCGCCGGTCTCGCCTTCTCCAATACGCGCACGGCGCTGGCTCACGCGCTCTCCTACCATCTCACGCTGCATCACGGCGTGCCGCACGGCATCGCCTGCTCCTTCAGCCTGCCGATGGTGATGCGCGCCGTGGCCGGCTGCGACCCCGCCTGCGACGCCGCGCTGCGCCGCATCTTCGGGCCCGACCTCGCAGCAGGTGCCGCGCGGCTGGAAGCCTTCCTGAAGAAGCTCGGCATCTCGCCCGACGCCACCCAGCACGGCATCGCCGCCCGCGACTGGGCGGCATTGGTCGACGATGCGCTGGCGGGCGAGCGTGGCCGCAATTTCATCGGACGACGGGAGACGCTGTTGGCCGAAATGGCCGCTTAACCAAGAAAAGACGAACAACGGAGGAAAAAATGACCAGGATGACGCGTCGCGATTTCGGACTTCTCACCGCCGGCACTTTCCTGGCCGGCGCAGGCACCGCCCACGCCCAGCAGGTCCTCAAGGTCGGACTGATCCCGTCGGAGGATTCGCGGGCCATGCTGGCACAGAGCAAGGACATCCTCGACGCGGTCGAGAAGAATTCCGGCTACAAGGTCCAGGGCTTCGTCGCCACCGACTACAACGGCGTCATCGAGGCCTTGCGCGCCAAGCACCTCGACATCGCCTACCTCGGGCCGTTCTCCTACGTGCTGGCCACCACCGTGACACCGGTCGAGGCCTTCGCCATCGCCGAGACCGCCAAGGCCGGCCGCACCTACTATCGCAGCAAGATCATCGCGCTTAAGTCGAGCGGCATCAAAGCCCTGGCCGACCTCAAGGGCAAGAACTTCGCCTTCGTCGATCCCGCCTCGACCTCGGGCTACGCCTTTCCGCTCGCGGGCCTGCTGAAAGCCGGCATCGAGCCCAAGCGCGACTTCAAGACGGTGATCTTCACCGGCGCGCACGACGCCAATGCGCTGGCCGTGGCCAACGGCAAGGTCGACGCCGCCACCATTGCCGACCGCATCCTCGACGCCGCCATCGCCAAGGGCCACATCAAGGCCGACCAGATCCAGGTCGTGTGGGAGTCGGCACCGATCCCCGAGTCGCCCATGGTTTGGCGCAAGGACCTCTCGCCCGAGATGAAGGCCAAGGTGAAGGCCGCCTTCCTGTCGATCAAGGATCTCAACTGGTCCGACCAGGGCAAGCTGAATGGTTTCAAGGAAACCAACGACCAAGCCTACGACATCGTGCGCGAGACGGCCAAGCTCGCCAACATCGACCTCAAGAAGCAGAAGTAGCCTCAGGATCGGCTCAAGGGAGATCGGCCCATGATCGAAATCCGCGGCCTCGCGAAATCCTACGGCGACCATCTCGCGCTGAAGGACGTAACGCTCTCGATCCGGCCCGGCGAATTCGTCGTCGTGCTGGGGCCGTCGGGCGCCGGCAAGTCGAGCTGCTGCGCTGCATCAACCGGCTGATCGAGCCCTCGGCCGGCGACATCGTGGTCGACGGCACGTCGCTGTCGTCCAACCGCCGCGACCTGCGCCTGCTTAGGCGCAACGTCGCCAT
>JAUXST010000178.1 GCA_030679805.1 Reyranella sp.
GTGCCATCTCCGCTCAGGGGAAGGTAACGCGCGTCTCTCGCCCCAGCACTCGCGGCATGCTGGACGGGTCGTCGAGTTCGATCTCGACCTGGACCACACGGCCGTCGGTCGACGAGCCGCCGTCCGGCTCGACACGCTGCATGCGCTTCACCGTCGGCGCCACGCGCGAAATTGTTCCCTTGTAGACCGTCGCGCTTCCACGGAATGTGACCTCGACCTTGCCGCCCGGAACGACCCGGCCGACGTGCAACTCGTCGACATCGGCGAGAATCCGCAGTTGACTGAGGTCGACGATCTTGGCGATGCCGCTCGATGATACCCGCTCGCCCTGACGCGAATAGATCTGCACCACCACCCCATCGAGCGGAGAACGGACAAGCGCCTGCTCGCGCGTCGTCCGTGCGTTGTCGAGCTTGGACTTGATAATGCTGATTTCCGTCTCGATCTGCCCGAGGTCGGACTCCAACGTCTCCTTCTGGACTCGGAGCTTGGCCTGCTCCCGCTCGAGGTTCTGCTGGGAGATGTTCAATTCGAGCTGCTTCTGATCCGGCGGCAGGCCCGAGCGCTGCATCTGAAGCGCCTTGAGCTTGTTCGATTCGGTTTCTGACTTTACCACGACTTCCTGCATGGCAATTTCGGCCGTACGGTAACCGCCGATCATCGCCTCGCGTTGCTGCTTGGCTTTGTTCAACTCCGCTTCGGTCGAACGGACGGCAACGTCGGACTTGGGATAGTTCGACAGGACGGCAAGGATGTCGTCTTTCTTGACCTTCTGGCCGTCGGTAATGCGAAGTTCGAGGATCACCGCGCCACCGCCCGGATCGCCGGCAAGCACCACCGTGCCGGCGGGCGCGTCCGTATAGCCGCGCGAAATCAGCGGCCCGAGCGGACGAATCCCATCCTGGGCGCTGCTGGTTTGGCGGGCGGGTGCAATCCACATCGCCAGGATCGCAGCGACGACAAGCACTGCCACGCCCGCCGCACCCCATGTGACCTTTCTTGCGCGCGCCATTGCCAACTATACCAGATATTGCTTCTTGTCGCTCGACATGCTGCTCAGAATGATGGCAACGAAACCGACGTGCCGGTGCTCCGGACGACGCTAACAATCGAGAAAGTACGGTAAATTGATGTCAGGACCTTGTCATATTCATACAGGGGGGCATTCGTGACATAGATTACGTCGCGGGCCTGCATCCCGAATTGCTGGGCGACGAAGATGGACACCGGCTGCATCAGATCCAGGCGGAAAACACGCGCGCGAGCGGCGGGATTGTTCTTCAAATCCCCCATTCTGAAGACATAAACGCCCGTTTTGTTGGCGCGGATATCATTCAAGCCGCCGACCTGACCCAGCGCTTCCAGAAGCGACAGGTTGTGCTTGGTCATCTCGACGTTGCCCGATTTCAGGACGGCGCCTAGGACCGTGAAAACCCGGGAATTGGGCCGGACGACGATCTCATCGCCCTTCTGGATGGAAATATCGCCGCCAGCCAGCAGCTCCGAATATTGCGCCGTCAAGATCACTTCACCGTGACGTCGCACCACGACTTCGAGCTGCGTCTGCCCGCCCATGGCGCCACTCTGTCCCCCACCGCCGGTGCTGGCCGGACCGCCAACCCGGTTGATGGCGTCGACGACGGATCTCACGCCCTCGAGGATCGAGACGCGCCCCGGATTCTTGACATCGCCCGAAACCATCACGGTATGGGTGCGATCGGCCACGAACTCGACGATGACCTGGGGATCCTGGGCTTTTCCGTTCAATTGCTGGGCAATACGACGCTCGATCTGGCTGAGGTCAAGGCCGGCGACCTGGACGGTCCCCACGAAGGGAATGTTGATCGTGCCTGCGTCGGTGACGCGCTGGACGCCGAAATCGGCGCCCGGCTTTTGAATGGTCGGGAAAATGCTGCCTTCATAGGGCTCGAAGATGCGGACCTTGATCGCATCCCCTGGTGCCACCGAAATCTTGCCGCCGGCCGACAACGAACTCGTGACCGACGGGCGGTCGATGCTCTCGGGCTGGCGGTAGGCTGCAATGGTGGTCGGCGTGAGGTCGATCACGTCGAACGGCAATGCCTCGGTACTGGTTCCCTGTGCACCGCCCATCCACGGACCGTCGCCAGGCAAGGCAGTGCACGCGGCAACGCCGATACCCAAGCCGAGGACAATGGCGATAGGTCGCGCGACAACGCGCAGCCAGCTCCAAATTGTCAAATTCCGATCTCCGTCCGGAACGGTCGCACCACAACGTGCCGCGCCTCGTCCCTTCCCATAATCCAGCCTCAGCCCACCATGTAATTAGCCCGTGGCGCCATGCCGGTGCAAGCGGCCAGCAGACGAGCCGCCTGCGCGCTTCGGGGCCAATCTGGCGACAGCCTGCTCCGTCGAATCGGCCACGTCGAACAGTTGTGAAAATCCACTGACCAGGAGGCAATCTGCCGCCGGCCCACTAAAAGAACAAAATACGATCCGTGCCGACAACTCGGCAGCCCTATGGAGCACGATCGCCAGGGCGCGCACGCCGGCAGCGCTCATATAGGTAACTGCACTACCGTCGACGATAACCCGCGCATCCGGGCGCAATGCGCCGACCATCAGCGCTTCGACGGACGCCGAGGTCGCGGAATCGACTCGTTCCGGCAGCCTGATCGTGGCGATTTCGGTCTCCGCATGTGCCCCTTTCATACGGACTTCCCCGCTGTATCATCCCCGCGGGAACTCCAGTGCCCCCCGAGGTCGGTGCCGCGCCAATAGATCGCACGACTGCCGAGCGCACCCACCATCAATGCCGGTGCCAAGGCTTCGCGCACGAGCGCCGCCGCCGCCGCCCGCCATCCAAACTTGAGATTACGGCCTGCCATGAACCATTTCTCGCCCGCCAGCCACGCCGCGGTATGGACGAACAGGCCGGCCATGACGGCCCCCGGCCCCGCTCCGGCGCAGGCGAGCGCCGCAACGCCCGCGGCACCGGAGGCCGCCCAACCGATCACGGGTTCCCACAATACCAATGGCCACACCGGCAGGCGCAATCGGGTACGCGCCCAGCGGACCTGCCGCCGCCACACCGTCATCCAGTCCCGGGCACCCAGCGGCAGCGGCAGCATCACCTCGCCCAGGCATGTGCCGAGGCCGAGTTCGCGCACCGAGCGGACAACCGAATAGTCATCAGCGATCCAACGATTGAAACCGCGCCAGTTGCCGATCCGCTGCAGGGTATCCCGCGACAGCAGGGTCACTCCGCCCGAGGCGACCGCAAGGCCCAGACGGTCCGCTGCGAACAAGAACCTGGCCTGATGCCCGTCGATGTACGCCCGCTCCATTTCGGCGGCGAAGTTCCCCGGCGCGTCGGCGGCCTTGAGGGCCAGCACGAGTCCCATCGTGTCGGACAGCGGCGCCGCGGCGCGGCAGAGTTCGTCGACACCGAACACGATACCGGCATCGCACAGCCCCACGATCTCGCGGCTGGCAGCCTCGAGTCCCTTGCGCACGTTGTTCATCTTGGGATTGAAGGTGTCGTCGTTGCCGACGAGGATCGGCGCCTCCGGCCACAGGGCCCGCGTCGGGGCGACGGCGCCGTCGTCGGCGTGGGCGACGCAGATCAAGACCTCGACTCCTGCCCGCGCGAATTCGGCCAGCGCTGCGACATAGGTCGCCGAGGCGTCGCCTGCCCCGTTCATCGGCGCGACGATGCTGAAATCGGCAGGTCGATACCGCGCGGCCGACATCTGTCTAGGCCGTCGGGCGAGCGCCGCACTCACCCAGTGCACGGCCGAACTCAGCGACCACCAGCCGAGCCCGAGCCAGACAGGGGCGCTCGCCTCCATCCCTCATCTCTCGCCTGCCGAGAAGCGATGCACGTCGTCTTTTTCCACCAAGAGCGCGCGATGGTAGGACCGGATAACCTCATTGGGATCGCCTTGTTCGCGGATTCGGCCATCCTCGATCCAGATCGCCCGCGTGCACAGGCGGCGCACCTCGGCCATCGAATGCGACACGAAGAGAAGCGTGCCGGTCTTGCGGAAATTATCGATCCAGTCGAGGCACTTGCGCTGGAAGGCGGCGTCGCCGACCGATAGGGCCTCGTCGACGACCAGGATTTCCGCCTCGACATGGGCGCAGATCGAGAAGGCGAGGCGCGTGCGCATGCCCATGGAATAGTGCTTCACCGGCTGATCCATGTAGTCGCCGATGCCGGCGAACTCCGCGATCGAGTCGAATTTCCGCAGCACCTCTGCCCGCCTGAGGCCGAGCACGGCGCCGCCGATCAGGACATTTTCGCGGCCAGTCAGCTCCTGGTCGAAGGTCGACCCCAGCGCCAGGACCGGTGCGATCCGGCCCGACACCCTGAGCTCGCCATGGCTCGGCAGGGTCATGCCGCAGATGACCTGCAGCAACGTCGACTTGCCGCAGCCGTTGCGACCCAGCACGCCGATGCTCTCGCCGCGCTTGACGCTGATGTCGATGTCGCGAAGCACCCAGAAAGGCTTGAAATACGCCTTCCACCACCCGAACAGAACCTGCTTCAGCCAGTCGTTGCGGTGAGCGTAGAGCTGGTAAGCCTTGCCGAGGTGCTTGGCCTCGACGACGATCTCAGATGACGTCGACGATGACATTCCGGTACCTGTCGAAGAACCAATAGCCGAAATAGAAGGTCACGACCGACGTGATCAGGGTCCAGCCATAGACGAACAGGTTCGGCACCTTCCCGAGCAGCACGATGTCACGCATGACCTCGACGTAGCCGGTCAGGGCGTTGGCATAGATCCAGAAGTCGAGCGGCGGCGGCAGCGAACTGTGCTGGTAGAAGATCGGCGTGGCGAACATGAACAACGGCACGACATTGATCATAAAATACCCGGCGTCGCGCGTGAAGGCGCCGATCGCGCACAGGAACCACGCCATGCCGATCAGGAACGCCATGAAGGGGATGAAGATCAGCGGCATCAGCAACACGGTCCACGGCAGGGTGCCGGTGATCGCCAACTGGAAGACCAGCATGACGCCAATGGAAATCAGGGTGTAGGCGGTTGCACGCAGGGTCGAGATCACGGCCAGCATGTCGCTGGGAAAGATCGTCTGCTTGATGAAATGCGTGTACTCGTGGAGCAGCATCGGCGCGCGAAACGCCATCTCGGACCAGAAATTGAAGACGATGATGCCGCTGAAGATGAACAGTGAGTAGGTAATGATCGGTCCATCGCCCTCTGAGCCCGGCAGTTTCAGGTTCGTAGAAAAGGCGAAGGAATAGACGGTGATAGCAAGAAGCGGCGCAACCACCGCCCAGATCCATCCGGCGACCGACCCCTTGAAGCGCTCGCGGATCTCGCGCCGCAGGATGGCCATGATGAGGTCCTGGTGCTGGACCATCTGCTCGAAGGGTCTTGTCATGAAACGCGAGGCACGCTGCAGCGGGCCGAGATTCTCGACCACGATCTGCTTGCCGTTGACGACTTTCACCGACGGCATGAGCCGCGTCTCTCCTTCTCGAATCCAGTGGTGAGCCCGGTGGGGTACGATCCCACGACCCTCTGATTAAAAGTCAGATGCTCTACCGCTGAGCTACGGGCTCGCTCCGGCGTCACGCGGCAGGCCGAACCCCCGCGCGGCGCCCGTATAAGGTGCGCCAGCCCCACGGTCAACGCGGCCTCTGGGGGCAGCGCCCGGCCTCGGGTCAGGATTTGGCGAACTTCGCCTTCAGCCGCTCGAATACCTTCTTGGAGACGAATTGCGACGTATCTCCGCCCAGTCGCGCAATATCCTTCACCAGGGATGAAGCGATGAACTGGTGCCTGTCGGAGGCCATCAGGAAGATGGTCTCGATATTGGGCTCCATGCGGGCATTCATGTTGGCCATCTGGATTTCGTACTCGAAATCCGAAACCGCGCGCAATCCACGGATGATCACCGAAGCGCCCACTTCGAGCGCGAAGTGGATCAGCAGTCCCTCGAACGGCACGACCACGATCCGCTCCCGGTCCACCGACGGGAAGTCCGCGATGTCCTCGCGGATGATCTCCATCCGCTCTTCGAGCGAGAACAGCGGCCCCTTGCCGATGTTGATGGCACATCCGATCACCAGTTTGTCGACGAGCCGCAACGAGCGGCGCATCACTTCCATATGTCCGCTGGTAATGGGATCGAACGTGCCCGGATAGACGCCGGTGCGTTCTGAGGCCATTTCTCCCCCTTGTGTGCCAGATGCGGCGGCGGAGTCTTAGCGACACAGGCGTTCCTTATCCACCGTTTGTTTCGGAATGACTCTCACCGCTGCCGTTGCTCGCACCGGCATCATCCTCGCCGATGCGAACCGCCGAGACGACGCGCTCGCCTTCACTGACGTTGACAATGCGCACGCCACGGGTCGCTCGTCCCGCGATGCGAATTCCATCGACTGGGCAACGGATCAGGGTGCCCCCGTCGGTCACCAGCATGATCTGGTCGCTGTCGAGCACTGGAAAGGCCGCGACGATCTCGCCGCCCTTGGCCAGGTTCATCAGCTCCACGCCCTTGCCGCCGCGCCCGGTCACCCGATACTCGTAGGCCGACGTGCGCTTGCCGAAACCCGACGAGGCAACGGTGAGGACGAATTCCTCCTTGGCCTGCAGCTCCGCGAAACGTTCGGGCGACAGCGTCGTCCCGGCAGAAGCCGCCTCCTCGGCGGGCGCGGCTTCTTCCTCCGCGCCCTCGCCCCCGCTTTCGGCGGCATTCTCCGCCTGGCGCAGCGCTCGCGACTGACGGAGGTAGGCGTCGCGATCCTCGGTCGGAATGCCCTTGCCGCTATCGAACAGCGACATCGAAATGACTTCGTCGCCTTCAGCCAGAGCGATGCCTCGCACGCCGGTCGAGGCGCGGCTCTGGAACACGCGCACCGTCGCGACCGGGAAACGCATCGACCGTCCCTGGCGCGTCGCCAGCAGCACGTCCTGGTCCTCGCTGCAGACGCTGACCCCGATCAGCCGGTCGCCGGCATCCTCGCCCTCGAACTTCATGGCGATCTTGCCACTCTGGTTGACGCTGACGAAATCGCTGAGTTCGTTGCGCCGCACCCCACCGCGCGCCGTGGCGAACATGACGTGCAGGGTCGACCAGCTCGCCTCGTCCTCTGGCATCGGCATCACGGCACTGATCGTCTCGCCTTCACCCAACGGCAGCAGGTTGACGAAAGCCTTGCCGCGCGCCTGCGGTGCGCCAAGCGGCAATCGCCAGACCTTGAGCTTGTAGACGATGCCGCGACTGGAGAAGAACAGCACCGGCGTGTGAGTGTTGGCGATGAAGAGATTGGAGACGAAATCGTCCTCGCG
>JAUXST010000187.1 GCA_030679805.1 Reyranella sp.
GACCATCGGCAAGCTAGGCCTGAAGGCGCAGAAGACGGCGTAGCTCCGTCTACTCTGTCATCCTGAGCGTAGCGAAGGATCCTTCGCTACGCTCAGGATGACAAAAGCCGCTTCACCACGTCCATCTGGATTTCCGCCGACTCCACCATCGAGGCGATCGGCACGCTCTCGTTGGCGGCGTGGCCCTGGGCGCCGGCGCCCGGGCCGAAGTTGATGATTTCGATGCCGTCGTCGGCGTAATAGCGGCCGTCGCTCACGCCCGTGGCGTTGAGGAACTTCACCTTGCGGCCTGTCCTGGCCTTCACCGCCGCCTCGAAGGCGCCGACGGCCGCGCCATTCTCCGGCGCGAAGAAGCCGTTGGTGCCGGTCAGGAACTTTACGTCATAGGTGCCCTTGGGTTCGCGCACGCCATCGATCACGCTCTTCAGTTCCTTGAAGGCGTCCTTCACCTTTTCGTTCGGCAGCAGGCGGCGGTCGATCTCGACCGTGCAGGCCGATGGCACGACGTTTGTGTTGTGGCCGCCGTGGAACATGCCGATGTTCACCGTCGACTTCATCGCGCCGGACACGCGCCGCGCCAGCGCCTTGTCGTAGTAGGAGCTGAGCGCGCCCACGAGCCGCATCATGCGCAGGATGGCATTGTCGCCGGCCGCCGGATTGCCGGCATGCGCGGCGCGGCCCTTGGTGGTGAGGCGGGCCCACATCACGCCGCGTTCGGCCACGATCAGATTGTTCTCGGTCTGCGCGCCCAGGATCAGCGCATCGGGCCGGACCTTGCCGGTCTTGCGCAGGAATTCCATGCCGTCGGGCCCGAGGTTTTCCTCGTCGGCCACGAAGGTGAAGATCAACTCGCCCTTGGCCGGACCGCCGCGACGCGCGATCTCCTCGGCCAGCCAGATCTGCACCGCCATGCTGCCCTTGCAGTTGCCGGCCCCGAGGCCGTAGACGAGGCCACCTTTCACCAGCGCCTTGTAAGGATCGCTCTTCCAGTTGGCGCGCTCGCCCACGCCCACCGTGTCGACATGGGCGTTGAAGGCGATAACCGGACCCTTCGCTTTGCCCTTCCGACGGGCGACGACATTATCGACACCTTTGGTCTTGGTCACGGTCTCGACTTTGTAGCCCGCCTTCTTCAGCCGCTTGGCCGCATAGGCGCAGATCTCGACACTGGTGCCGGGCGGGTAGGGGCTTGGCAGCGCGATCAGGTCGGTGAGGATCGCCACGAGTTCGGACTGCATTTTCTTCGACATGGATTCGAAATCCTTATTCAAGCAACGCTGTCATCCCGAGCGCAGCGAGGGATCTTTGCTGATCAGTAAAGATCCCTCGCTGCGCTCGGGATGACAAAGGATAACGATTTGCCACCTCGGCCAGCACCTCGGCCAGCACGCGTGCGCCGGCGGCAAGGTCCTGGGGCGTGGCGTTCTCGGCCTCGTTGTGGCTGATGCCACGCTCGCAGGGCACGAAGATCATGCCGGTGGGGCAAAGCTTGGCGATGTGCATGGCGTCGTGGCCGGCTCCCGAGGGCATGTCCATGTTCGCGAGCTTGAGCGCATTGGCCTTGGCGCGCACCAGGTCGATCACCTTGGGATCGAAGATCGTCGGCGCCACCGCCGTCACGCGCTCGATCCCGGCCGAGCAGGGCGCGGCATGAGTGGCGACGATCGCCGCCAGCTTGGCCTCGTGGGCTTCCAGCACCGAATCGTCGGGATGGCGCATGTCGATGGTGAAGACCGCCTGGCCCGGCACCGTGTTGGGCGAGCCGGGCAGGACGTCGACGCGGCCGATGGTGAAGCGCAGCGTGTCGTCTTTGTCGGTCGTGGCTTCATACATCGCCTGCGCGATGCGCAGTGCCGCGGCGAAGGCATCCTTGCGGGCGGCGCGCGGCGTCGTGCCGGCGTGCGCCTCCTCGCCCGTGGTCTCGACAATGTAGCGGCGGCTGCCCTGGATGGCGGTGACGACGCCAATCGTCTTCTTCTCGTTCTCCAGCCGCGGACCCTGCTCGATATGCGCTTCGACATAGAAATCGAGTGGAAAGCCGGGCGGGCCGCTGTGCAATGGCGCCGGTGCCGCCTTCAGCGTCTCGGCCAGGGCGTCTTTCAGCACGACGCCTTTCCAGTCCGTCACCTGAAGCATCTCGGCGAGCTTGTTGTGGCCCGCGAATACCGCCGAGCCCATGGCGCCGGGCTGGAAGCGCGAGCCTTCCTCGTTGGTCCAGGCGACGGCCATGACCGGCCGCCGGGTCTTCACGTCGGCGTCCTCCAGCGCTTCCAGCGCCTCGAAGGCCGCCAGCACACCGTACATGCCGTCGAAGCGGCCACCGGTCGGCTGGCTGTCCATGTGCGAGCCGCTCAGCACCGGCAGCGCTTTCGCATCCGTGCCCTCGCGGCGCACGAAAAGATTGCCGATGGTGTCGGTGAAAGTGGCAAAGCCGCGGGCCTTGGCCCAGGCGCCGAGCAGGTTCCGGGCCGCGGCATCCTCCGCCGACAGCGCCTGGCGGTTGACGCCACCCTTGGGCGTGCCACCCAGCTTCGCCATGTCGGCGTGCCGCTGCCATAGACGGTCCTCGCGCACGGCGCCGGCCACACTCATATCGCCTCCTCGAAGCTTGTCGTGCGAGCTATAGCGGCGGCATAGTCGATCTTCAATCACTGGCGTTTCCGGAGCCCGCATGATGCACAACCATCTCGACCGCAACCTGTTCGGCTACGGTCCCAATCCTCCCGACCCGCAGTGGCCCGGAGGTGCCCGCATCGCCGTCAGCTTCGTGCTGAACTACGAGGAGGGCGGCGAGAACAATATCCTGAACGGTGACGCCGCTTCGGAGGTGTTTCTGACCGAGACGCCGGGCGGTACGCCGATACAGGGCGGTCGCGATCTCTCGACGGAGTCGATGTACGAATACGGCAGCCGCGCCGGCTTCTGGCGCATCCTGCGCCTGTTCGCCGAGCATAACATGCGCTTCACTTCATGGTCGGTCGGCCGCGCCCTGGAGCTCAACCCGATCGCCGGCAAGGCAATGGCCGCCGCCGGTCACGAAGTGGCGAGCCACGGCTGGCGCTGGATCAACTACAAGGATTTCACGCTCGAGCAGGAACTGCTGCACATCCAGCGCGCGGTGAAGGCCATCGCCGACACCGCCGGCAAGCCGCCGGTCGGCTGGTATACCGGCCGTTTCGGCATGAACACGCTGTCGGCCGTGATCAAGCATGGCGGCTTCCTCTATTCGAGCGATTCCTATGCCGACGACCTGCCCTACTGGGTCAGCGTCGACGAAACGCCGCATCTCATCATTCCCTACACGCTGGAAGTGAACGACATGAAGTTCGGCGTGGCGCCGGGCTTCACGTCGGGCGACGGCTGGCTGCAGGCGATGAAGGACAGTTTCGACATGCTCTATGCCGAAGGGTCGAGCAGCCCGAAGATGATGTCGATCGGCCTGCATTGCCGCCTCGCCGGCCGGCCGAGCCGCGCCGCGACGCTGGCGCGCTTCCTCGACTATGTCGCCTCCAAGCCCAAGGTCTGGGTGGCCACGCGTGAGGAAATCGCGCGCCACTGGATGAAAGTTCATCCGGCACAGGTTTGATCCGATGTATGACGCCATCACCGAAGCGCCCACCGGCACCGACATGGTGCTGCGTGCCCTGGCGCGCTTTCCGGAGCGCCGGGCCTTCGTATGGGACGGCGGCAGTCTCACCTACCTCGGCGCGCTGGCGCTGACCGGGCGCTTGCAGGCGGCGATGGCGGCGGCCGGTTTGAAGAAGGGCCAGACGGTGGCGTTCCTGAGCGCCAACAATGCCGAGACCTGGTGCGCGGGTGTTGCCGCGAGCGGGCTGGGCCTGGTCACCACCTGGCTGCATCCGCTGGGCGCGCTGGCCGATCATCTCGATGTCATCGAGGATGCCGAGGTAAGTGCGCTGATCGTCGATGCCCGCACGCATGCCCAGCGCGGCGGCGAAATCGCCGCCAAGGCGGTGGATCGACTGAAGGTCGTGCTGACCATGGGCAAGGCTGACTTCGGCCGCGACCTCGTGGCGGCGGCCGACAGGATCGGCGAGGCGAGCCCGGTCAATCTCGCGACGCCGGACGACTACGCCGTCATCAACTACACCGGCGGCACCACCGGCAAGTCCAAGGGCGCGATCCGCCGTAACCGATCGACGGCCGCCATGACGATCGCGGTCGCGGCCGACTTCGAATTCCCCGAGACGCCGCGCTATCTCGCCGCCGCGCCGATCACTCATGTTGCCGGCACCAAGGTGGTGCCGGCGCTGCTGAAGGGCGGCACGGTTCATCTCATGAAGGGCTTCGATCCGGAACGGTTCCTGGCCACGGTGGAGCGTGAGAAGATCAACTTCACCTTGCTCGTGCCCACGATGGTCTATGTGCTGCTCGATCATCCCAAGCTGGGCAAGACCGACCTCTCCTCGCTGGAGCTGATCCTCTACGGCGCCTCGCCGATGTCGCCGACGCGGCTGGTCGAGGGGCTGGAGCGCATCGGCCCGGTTTTCAGCCAGCTCTATGGCCAGACGGAGTGCTATCCGGTGAGCGTGCTCAGGAAGGCCGACCATGATGCGAAGCGTCCCGAGCTGTTCGCCTCCTGCGGCTTTCCCATCGCCTCGTGCAGCGTGACCCTGCGCGACGAGGACAACAACGAAGTGGAACCGGGTGAGGCCGGCGAGATCTGTGTGCGCGCACCGCATGCCATGGAACAGTACTGGAAGCGTCCGGAGCAGACCGCCGAGACCTTCAAGGGCGGCTGGCTGCATACCGGCGACATCGCCCGCGCCGACGAGCGCGGCTACCTCTACAATGTCGATCGCAAGAAGGACATGATCGTGAGCGGCGGCTTCAACATCTTTCCGCGCGAGGTCGAGGACGTGTTGTCGTCACATCCCGATGTGGCCATGGCCGCCGTGATCGGCGTACCGCACGAGAAGTGGGGCGAGGCCGTGGCCGCCCTGATCGTCGCCAAGGTCGGCTGTACGCCCTCGCCCGAAGCGCTGATGCAGCTCGTGAAGGACCGCAAGGGCTCCCCGCATGCGCCCAAGCAGATCGAGATCGTCGACAGCCTGCCGCTCACTGCCGTCGGCAAGGTCGACAAGAAAGTGCTGCGGGCGAAGTACTGGGCCGGGCAGACGCGTCAGGTTGGCTGAGGGCCGCGCCGCCACCGCCGCTCCGGCCAGGGCGAGGTCCAATGCGCCTCCAGGCCGAGGCGCCTTACATTGATGCGCTCGAAAGTCTGAAGCATGGCGTCAGCGTGCTCCTGCCCGCCCCGCAAAACCTGGAGCACGCGTCGCATCCGCATTACCCAGGCCACCGAGTATTGGCTGTCAAAGACCCAAGTTTTACCTACGGCCGCGGCTTCCTCGCGCAACTCGGCATGGAAGGTGCGATCGAGTTCGCCTTCCTGCCAAGCCGTTGCCGCCATCAGCCGCGCGAGACTAAGTTGGCCGACCATGGCGTATGAGAAAGTCGGAAGGCGACTCTTGTAGAGAACGCTCCCGCCACCGGTCATTTTCCCAATGTACTTAAGATACGTGCGAGGGGAGCATACCCAGCCAAAACGGGGGAACTCTTCCTCGGCCCAAGTCGCGATCCGTTTCGCGTCTCTGGCCGAGCCCAAGCCTTTCAGCTGTTCACCGCCATGGATATCGGTAACTCCACGGCCAGTGTCCTCGTAGAGAGCCTTGACCCAAGAATTTATGGTCACGTCGCCACTGGTGAAGCGTTCGAGATGAAAGCCCCGCGCGAAATGGTCGACCGGCGGCACGATCACGAAGCTGCGATGGACGAACCAATGCGGGTTGCGCTTGAGGGCAACGCGCATGATCTGCTCGACATCGTGAGTAGCTACCGCCTCCGGTTCAGCCATGGCGATGTCCAGTGCTTTTCCAGATCGAGTTTATGTACGTTGATGCGTTCCAACGTGAGCGCAAGAGCTTCTACCCGCGCCGGTCCTCCGTCGAGAATGGACAGCAAACGCCGCAAACGCCGTCTCCGTGTCACATCGGAGTGATCGGGCTTGAAACGCGACCAAGTCTGCGACTTGTACCAATGCTCAAGTTCCCGCCGGAATAGTACCTCGAGCAGGATCTTCTTTGCCAATAGCGGGCTTCCCGCCAGAGCATGAGTCAAAATCAATGATGAATTCCGCTCGGTGTCGGTAAAATCCGCCGCATAGTGCAGAAAAGATTGTGGCGACTGCGCGCAACTAAAGCGGGCGCTCTCCTGTTCGCATCGAAGCGCGACCTCTTCCTCGATGTCGCCGTCGCGCATGTCCCAAGTCTCACTGCCAAGGGACGTTTCGAATTGAGCACCGTAGCCCCAGCTGAATTCTGATTCGTAGAGTGGTGCAACCCTATGGTTGGGACGGAAATAGTGTGCGGTACTCGTCCGATCGAAGAAGAAGCCACAGACATAGTGATTGACCGGCGGGACGATGAGCCATTGCTTGCGCAGGATCCAGTGCGGGTTGCGCTGGAGCACAACCCGCGTGATCCGTTTGATGTCGGTGGCAGTCGTCATGGTTTGTATTGATATACGAGCACTCTTGCGTCCTTCTCCCCGCCGACATTTTTCACGATTTTCTCGATCTGCGCGGCGCTAAGCCGGGCGCCGCCGGTCTTGAGGTCGACGATTACAATGGTGCCATCCTTGCTGGTCCACACCAAGTCTACTCGAGCTGAGTCCTTGAGGTTTTTCTTTTTGCTTTCGTTCCCCTTTAGATATGTGACCTCTGCACGAACCCCTTGGGCTTTGCCACTATTCTGGTACTCTTTGACAACGTCTGCGGCGATCTGATGCCACTCGATGCCCAGCGCCGCTCCGCCGGCCGCGGTCGTTCGTCTTCCTGCCTCCTGATAGATTTTGTCCGCCAGTTCGAAGTTTGAATCCTCGCCCTTGAGCTTTTCAAAGTCCTCGGGGATGAGTTGGCGTTTGCGGTTGGGCAGCAGACGCCCCTCAGCGATCTGCATTTCCAGGACGAAGGTCTTGAGCGGATCGTCCTCGGCCGGGACTGGGAAGTCCGGTAGCGGCGCATGCGGGTCCTTAGGTATTGAGAAGCCGCCGCCGACGATCTGGCCGCCGGGTTTCGCGAGGCCGTCGGGAAGGATTTGTTCCGGCTCGGGCGGTGCAGGCGGCTTGGAGGGCGGCGAAAGCGTCGGGCCAGCCGGCGATGGTGCGGGAAACGGGGGCGGGCTGGTTTGGTCAGTGCCCGGATTGACCGGCTTGAAGAGCGGGCCGCCGATGGGCGCGGGCAGAGCGGGAGCCGGTCCGACGGGGCGCGGTAGGATCGGCGCAAATCTCGGCCCGGGCAGGGGAAGGATCGGCGGCAAATCAGGCGCCATGAATTCCTTCGGCACCTTGGAGGTCCACACCCTTCCGAATGCGTCGGCCGCGCCCGGCACGAGAAGACCTGCGAGATGAAGATTCGGGTCGGATTGCCGGGGCGGCGTCTGCTGACTGTCGCCGTTCAGGGTCGGGTAGAGCGCGAGGGCGCGGTTGAACGGCGATGGCGTGGGCTCATCGCCGGGCGTCGGCGGCACGGGGCTGCGCATCTGGCACATGCTTGTCTCCGGAAATGAAAAAAGCCGCCCGGGAGGGCGGCTTGGAGGACGGTGATTCGGACAATAAAAAAGCCCGCGCGGCGTGAGCCGGATGGGCTTTGGAGGGCCGACGGATTACCCGTCAGCATATATACTTTTTATGCTAAAACCTGCTGAATCGTCAAATTTATGTTCTCGCGACCGTTCGCATCACATCCTTGGCGCATTTCGTCTTGAAGCATACTTCATCTTGTGTTGAGCGGTTGAGCGGCCAGGGTTTACGGCGCCCATCGATTCATGGGAACAATGTTTGGTTGTGACTAACCTCCAAGCCGCCGCCGTTCCGTTTCTCCTCGCCGCATCGTTGGGCGTGGGCGGCTGCGTCGCCGCCAGGCCGCCGCAAGTCGCGGCTATAGCCCCCATCGATCCTCGCCAGCAGGAGATCGACGACCGCAAGGAGCACCTGCTGCAACAGCTCGCCACGTGCGAGAGCGGCAGCTGGGGTCCCCAGCCGGCACCGATCTACGGCAGCCGCGGCGCCTATCTCGGTCGCTTCCAGTTCAGCGCACGGACCTTCGTCACCTACACGCGCATGCGCGACGGCACCGAACTCACGATGAGGGAAGCCGCAGAGCACGCCCAAGACTATAATAAAGCCGCCAGCCTCGCCTGGTACATGATCTACGAACTGGAGCAGCCGTGGCACTGGCCGCTATGCTCGCGCAAGCTCGGCATCCCGGCGCAAGTCAAGCAGATCAAGCAGCTCTAGGCGCGCGGGCACGTCAGTCGGGGCTTGCGAGAAGGCCATCCTTGAGCGACCTGAGAACCCTCGAAGAACAACCGTTTCCGCTGCGTCGTCGCTTCCGGCACCGCATCTTGCCGTTCCTCATCCTGTTCATCGCCGTGCTGGTGGGCTTGACCGTCTACGGCGCCCGCCAGGCCACAGAGGCGATCTACCTCGATCTCGCACTGCGGCGTGCCGATACGATCGCGCGTGCCGTATCGAGTGCGGCGCCTGCGGCATGGCTCGACTTGATGGCTGGACGGGCCACCGACTCGTCGGAGCTGCACAAGGCCTTCGCCGATGAAGTCCACGAGCTGAAGCTGATCCGGCTCAAGGTCTACGATCTCCGGCGGCAAACGATCTACGATTCGGTCGCGGAGGGGATTGGCAAGATCGAGGAAGGTCCCGCCTTGCGCGCGGTCATCGACCGCGCAGGACCGTCGGCAATCTCGCGCGTCGAGCCCGACGGCACCTCGGTCTACGAACTCTACGTGCCGTTGCTCGACGATCGGGGACGCGTCCAGGCGGTGTTCGAACTCTACGAGCCGATCGACAGGCTCGACGGAATCCTCGCGCGGGCGACCGCGGCGCCGCTGATCGTGCCGATGGTTCTGATGGCGCTCCTCGTGACGGCGCTCTGGCGGCTCGTGAGCCGCGCCCAGGACGACATCGATGCGCGCACCCAGGCGATGGTGGCGCTGCGTCGCCGCATTGAGAGCTTCGTCTCGACCCGGGCGACACAAGCCGCGCGCGGGACAGATGACGGCGGGACCATTCCCTCGCGCCGCCTCGTCCTCAGTCTTCTCTATTCGGATGTCCGCGCCTTTACGGGCTTTGCCGAAGGCAATTCACCGGAGGCCGTGGTCGCGTTCCTCAATCGCTTGATGACGATCCAGGTGCGGGCGGTCCACGACCACGGTGGCGATGTCGACAAGCTGATCGGGGACGCGCTGCTGGCTCACTTCGGCGGCGATGACGGGGCGGCGCGGGCGGTTGCCGCGGCACGTGCCATCCTCGAGGCCTGTGCCGGGGCCGGCCTGCCGCGCGAAGTCGGGATCGGGGTGTTCACCGGCGAGGTGGTGGCCGGCGCGATCGGCCCTGCCGAGCGGCGCGACTACACCGTGGTGGGTGACAGCGTGAACGTCGCGGCACGGCTCTGTGCCGCCGCGTCCGGCGGCGAACTCGTCGTGGCGGCGGCGGACCTTGCCGATGGGGGCGACTTCGCCGCGACCGAGACCTTGTACGTCAAGGGCCGCCGAGATCCGCTGTCGGTTCGTCGCTGGCGGCCGTCGGCCGGCGCCAGGCTCGGTTGATCGGCGGACAGCGTCGGCTATCGGCCGCGGTGGAACAGGCGGCGCCACCAGCCGCTGAGGCATGTGTCCTCGATGCTGAGGTCGAGGCTCTCGAAGCCGCGGACCATGATGTAGAGCCCGCCGATGAACTGGATCGACTTGGCCGTCGACAGCTCGTAGGTCGCGGGCAGTACGACGACTGACTGCGAGGCGATGAGCAGGCCGATCGTGACTTCGAACAGGCCATAGGAAAACCGGTGCCGCCCGCGCCACCAGAAGAAGAGAGTGGCTGCGAGCAGCAGCAGGACCGGAATGAACCATACCGGCGTCCTGTGGAAGATGAGCTGGTGGTTGAGGACGATGCCGACCGCCATCGCCGTTACCGCAACCGCAACGACCAGACCGACCGCCAGGTGCCGGCGCTGCGCCGCCACGATCCGCTCGGCGGCCCGCTCGAGCCCGGCATCGGCAGCTGTCGTCGAAAGCTCCGACAGGAACCTGCCGCCGCCGATCGAGGCCACGCCTTTCGAGGCCAGGAGCCGGATGAGCCGGCGATCCGACGTGACGACACTGACATTCCCAGGTCCGTATTCTTCCGCGCACTCGAGGGCGAGCGTCGCAACCGTGCCGTCCAGGGACGGCACGACGACCGCACCTGAATCGATCGCGCGGTCGAGGAGGTCCTGGATATCGGCGCGCAGGCCGCGCGCCTGGCGTCTGTGGATCTCGTCGACCGCGGCTTGCGGAACGAGCAAGTTTCCTGCGGCGCCGTGGGCGAGAATCTGCGGGTACTGGGCGATTGGGCCGGCGTCGAGGATGTACTGCAGGGCCATCGCGCCGCTTCGCTCGCCGGGGCTCAGCGGAGCTCGCGGCAGAACTCCTGGATCCGCCCGCAGCCTTCGCGCAGGCTGGCCACGTCGGTGGCGTAGGAGATGCGGAAGTAGGGGCTCATGCCATAGGCCGCGCCCTGCACGGTGGCGACATGCTTCTCCTCCAGGAGTGCCGTCACGAACGCGGTGTCGGTGTCGATCCGGCGGCCGCCCTTGCTGGTCTTGCCGATGCAGCCCGCGATGTTGGGGAACACATAGAACGCGCCCTCGGGCTTGTGGCAGGTGATGCCCGGCGCCGCGCGCAGCATCGCCACCACCTCGTCGCGCCGCTTCTGGTAGTCGGCCGCACGTTCCCTCAGCAGCTCCTGCGGCCCATTGAGCGCCGCGGTCGCCGCCGCCTGGCTGATGGTCGAGATGCCCGAGCCGATCTGACCCTGCATGTTGGTCATGGCGGCGATCAGCGGCCGCGGCCCACCGGCGAAGCCGACCCGCCAGCCGGTCATCGCATAGGCCTTGGACGCCCCGTTGACTGTCAAGGTGCGGTCCTTCAGCGCCGGCTCGACCTGGGCAACGGTGCTGAAGGTCGCGTCGCCATAGACCAGGTGCTCGTAGACATCGTCGGCCATCACCAGC
>JAUXST010000196.1 GCA_030679805.1 Reyranella sp.
GTGCCGGTGACGGATGCGCTGGTGATCGACGGCTACCACCTCACCACACCGTCGGTCGAAATCCATACCGTGGGCGCCGGCGGCGGCACCATCGCCTGGGTCGACGACGCGGGCCTCCTGCACGTCGGCCCGCAGGGTGCGGGTGCGCGCCCGGGGCCGGCCGCCTATGGCCTGGGCGGCGAGCAGCCGACCGTTACCGATGCGCAGCTCGTGCTCGGGCGGCTGCGTCCCGGTCCTCTGGCCGGCGGTGCCGTCACCCTCGACGGCGCTCTGGCGCACAAGGCTGTCGAGACCAAGCTGGCGAAGCCGCTCGGCCTCTCGGTCGAGGCTGCCGCGGCCGGCGTGATCCGCCTCCTGGAGCAGAACCTGCTGCACGCTGTGGAACGGCTCAGCATCGAACGCGGGCACAATCCCGCGACCTTCACCCTGGTCGCCGCCGGCGGCGCCGGCCCGATGCACGGCACCGCCGTGGCCCGCGCCCTCGGGTGCCGTCGCGCCCTGTTGCCGCGCGCCGCCGGTGCCTTCTGCGCGCTCGGCATGCTGCAGTCCGACGTACGCCAGGACTATCTGCAAGTGTTCCTGGCCGATCTCGACAAGGTCGACACTTCCCTGCTGGAGGCCGGCTTCGCGCAGATCGAGGCGCGCGCCCGTGACGCGCTGGCCCGCGATGGCTTCGACGGTGCCGCCGCCGCGATCGAGCGCGAAGTGGATCTGCGCTACGACGGCCAGCAGTGGCCAGTGCGCGTTGCCATTGCCTCGACCGGCTTCGATGCCGCCGCCGCGCGCAAAGCATTCGAAACCGAGCATCAACGGCTGTTCGGCCACATCCAGCCCGGCGGCCGCATCGACATCACGGCCCTTCGTGTCGTCGGTCGCGGCCGGCTCGATTGGACGCCGCCGGCCGCCCGTTCACCGCAGGCAACGCCTCCCAAGCCGCGCGAGACCCGCAAAGTGTGGATCGACCCGGCGCACGGATGGCGCGACATCCCGGTCTACGACGGCGCCGACCTGCGCCCCGGCTGCCGGCTGGAAGGTCCGCTGCTGATCGAGGAACGCACGACGACCGCGTTCGTGGGCCCGCGCGACGTGCTCGAAGTCGACGAACGCGACGATTTCCTGGTCCATGTCGGAGCCGCTGCATGAGCACCGTCACCCTTGATCCTGTCACCCTCGATCCCGTGACCTTGGCCCTGGTGCAGAATCGGCTGGATCACATCTCGCACCAGATGGGCTGGGTGATGACGCGCACGGCGCGCTCGCCGATCTTCAGCCAGAGCCACGACTTCTCCTGCTTCATCGCCGATGCCCGCGGCACGCTGATCAGCCAGGCCGACGGTATTCCGATCCATACCGGCGGCGGCGGCTTCGCCGTGCGCGCCATCCTGCGCGACTTCAAGGATGCCATCGAACCCGAAGACGTGTTCCTGCTGAACGATCCCTACACGGCCGGCGGCAACCACCTGCCGGACTGGGTGATCGCGCGACCGGTGTTCGTGGCGGGCAAGCTGGTGGCGTTCGCCTGCAATCGCGCCCATCAGGCCGACATCGGTGGAGGTGCGGCCGGCACCTACAACTCGGCCGCCACCGAGATTTTCCACGAAGGCATTCGCCTGCCGGTATTGAAACTGATCGAGGGCGGCAAGATGCGCGAGGATCTGTGGCGGCTGCTGATGCTCAACACCCGCCTGCCCGAAGCGCAGGACGGCGACCTGCGCGCCATGATCGGATCGACCCGCATCGGTGCCGAGCGCTTGGCGGCATTGGTCGAGGAGCTGGGCGCCGACCAGGCCGATCATTTCTTTGAAGGGGTGCTCGACCATGCCGACCGCCGCTTCCGCACCTGCATCGACCGCCTCGCGCCAGGCGTCTGGCGCGCCGAGGAGGCGGTCGACAACGACTGCTTCGAGCCGATCGACGGCAAGATCGCCGTCACCCTGACGGTGAAGGACTCGAAACTGATCGTCGACTTCGCCGGCACCTCGCCGCAGATCCGCGGCTTCAAGAACAGCTCGGTCGCCAACTCGACCTCGGCGGTGTTCATGTCGCTTGCCTCGTTCTTCGAGCCCGATCTGCCCAAGAACGAAGGCGCCTTCCGCAGCGTCGAGATCCGTTTGCCCGAAGGCACGCTGGTGAACGCGCGCGCGCCGGCGCCAATGACCATGAACACGGTGTTCGTGGCCCACGAGATCATCCACGCCCTCTGGAAGGCGCTCGAACAGGCGCTGCCGGACCGTGCCTCGGCCGGCTGGTCGAAGGCGGTGCACGCGGTCACCGCCGGCGTGAAATCCGACGGTGGACGCTATGTGATGTATCAGTGGGCGGGCGCGCCCGCGGGCGGCGGTGTCGAAGGCCGCGACGGCTTCCATCTCATCGGCCACCTGATCACGCTGGGCGGCCTCACGCTGCCCAACCTCGAAACCTATGAACAGCTCTACCCGGTGCGATTCCGGCGGCAGGAGCTGCGCTGCGACACCGCCGGCCCCGGACGGTTCCGCGGTGGCGCCGGCTGCGACTACGAGGTCGAGATTTTTACCCCAGCCGACTACGCCTTCCGTGGCGAAGGCGTGGGCGCGCCCTCCAGCTTCGGCGCCGCCGGCGGCCGCGCCGGTTCGGGCGGCGAGGTGACCCTCACGCTGGCGGATGGAACACACATCCAGGCGCCGAAGTACGGCGTTGAACGCCACGGGCCCGGAACCTATCGCGCACTCTCGCCCGGCGGCGGTGGATACGGCGATCCAAGAACACGCGACCCTGCGCGCGTCCTGCGCGACGTGCGCGACGGCGTGGTGAGCGCCGCCGGCGCCGAGCGCGACTACGGCGTGGCGATCGCCGCCGACGGCCGCAGCATCGACGAAGGCCGCACCGCCGCCCTCAGGCAACCGGCTAGCGTTTGATCTGCGTCGCCAGGAACCTGGCGATGCCGGCGCCGTAGGGCGGACGCAGCATGCGCAAGGGGCCGATGTCCTTCTTCATCTGGTGAAAGACCGCCCGCCGGTGGCTGAACTCGCGGAAGCCGTCGTGGCCGTGATAGGCGCCCATGCCGGCGGGGCCGATGCCGCCGAACGGCAGTTCCTCCTGCGCCACGTGCATCACCACGTCGTTGACGGTGACACCGCCCGACGTGGTGAGGTCCAGCACGCGGTCGCGCTCCTCCTTGTCCGTACCGAAGTAGTAGAGTCCCAGCGGGCGGGCGTGCGCATTGATGTAGTCGATGGCCTCGTCGACCTTCTGGTAGCTCTTGACCGGAAGCAGTGGCCCGAAGATTTCCTCCTGCATGACCTTCATGTCGTCGGTCGGATTGAGGATCAGGGTCGGCGGAATGCGGCGATGCGGCTGCTGACGCAGATCCTCGCCGGCCGGATTTATTTCTATGATTTCCGCGCCCTTGGCGCGGGCGTCGTCGACGTATCCGGTGAGCCGCGCGTAGTGCCGGTCGGCCACGATGGCCGTGTAGTCCGGGTTCTCGCGGATCGTCGGGAACATGCGGCCGACC
>JAUXST010000209.1 GCA_030679805.1 Reyranella sp.
CGGAGAGTTACATCGCCGCGTTCTGTCTCGCAGCTGTCGTGCAGATTGCGGCGGCGCTGATCGTGGTCGGCGGCCGGGCCAACCGTCGCTAGCAAGCCATGCCGCTTTTCCGCGCGATTTCAGTCCCTTGTGGCTCACTTCCCACGATTTTGGGGGCTGGTAGCGTGGCGACCCCGGATGTGGTATTCGGGGACTCAACAGCTAGAGGGGATCGATCGTCGAGATGGCGGGGGCCACCATCGCGGTCGCGTCGGATCATGCCGGCTTCGACCTGAAGGAACTGCTTAAACGGGATTTGCAACAAGCGGGTCACGATGTGCTCGACCTCGGCACAAATTCCACCACGTCGGTCGACTATCCGGACTTCGGCAGGGCCATGGCTGACACCATCGCCTCGGGCCGAGCCGGGCGCGGCGTGCTGGTGTGCGGGACGGGAATCGGTATCTCGATCGCCGCCAACCGCAACCCCAAGGTGCGTGCCGCGCTCGTCCACGACGAGACCTCGGCGCGCCTGTCGCGTGAGCACAACGATGCCAATGTCGTGGCCTTTGGCCAGCGCCTGATCGGTACCGAAACCGCACGGGCGGCGCTGAAGGTCTTTCTGAACACCGCGTTCGAAGGCGGTCGCCATGCCGGCCGCGTCGCCAAGCTATCGAAGGACTGAACGAAATGAGTCAAGCCGCTGCCAAGATGTCCGATTCGCCGCTGCCGATGTTCACGAGGGGCCTCGCCGAGGCCGATCCCGCAGTCTACGCGACGGTTAAGGGCGAACTCGACCGCCAACGCGAGCAGATCGAACTCATCGCCTCGGAGAACATCGTCTCGCGGGCCGTGCTCGAGGCGGCGGGATCGGTGCTGACCAACAAGTATGCCGAGGGCTATCCGGGACGGCGCTACTACGGCGGTTGCGAGGAAGTCGACAAGACTGAGCAGCTCGCCATCGAGCGTGCCTGCCGGCTGTTCAACTGTTCTTTCGCCAACGTCCAGCCCCATTCGGGCGCCCAAGCCAACCAGGCCGTGTTCATGGCCTTACTGAAGCCCGGCGATACCTTCATGGGCATGGCACTCGACCAGGGTGGTCATCTCACGCACGGATCGCCCGCCAACCAGTCGGGCAAATGGTTCAAGGTCGTGTCCTATGGCGTGAAGCCCGACACCCATCTGATCGACTACGAGCAGATGGAAGAGGTGGCACGCCGCGAGAAGCCCAAGCTGATCGTGGCTGGCGCCTCGGCCTACTCGCGTCACATCGACTGGGCGCGCTTCCGTAAGGTGGCCGACGAGATCGGCGCCTTCTTCATGGTCGACATGGCGCACTATGCGGGCCTGGTTGCGGCCGGCGTTTATCCGAGTCCCTTGCCGCACGCCCATGTCGTGACGACGACCACGCACAAGACATTGCGCGGCCCGCGCGGCGGCATGGTGCTGTCGAACGACGCCGAGATCGGCAAGAAGATCAACTCTGCTGTGTTCCCGGGCCTGCAGGGCGGCCCGCTGATGCACATCATCGCCGGCAAGGCGGTGGCCTTCGGTGAGGCGCTGCGGCCGGACTTCAAGGTCTATGCGCAGAACGTCATCGACAATGCGCGTGTACTCGCTGCTGCCCTGACCGAGCGTGGCCTCAAGATCGTCTCGGGCGGGACCGACAGCCACGTCATGCTGGTCGACCTGCGCCCCAAGAAGGCGACTGGCGTCTCGGCCGAGAAGGTGCTCGACCGCGCTGGCATCACGGTGAACAAGAACAGCATTCCGGGTGACCCGGAGAAGTACACGATCACCTCGGGCGTGCGGCTGGGCTCGCCCGCCGGCACGACGCGTGGGTTTGGTGTCGCCGAGTTCCGCCAGATCGGTCACCTCATCGCCGACGTGCTCGACGGGATCGCCGAAAACGGCCCGGACGGAGACGCCCAGGTCGAACAAGAGGTGCGGGCCAAGGTGCATGCGCTCTGTGCCCGCTTTCCCATCTACCGCGACTGACGACGCGCCAAGCCAGAGAATAACGGGGGGACGAGATGCGCTGTCCATTTTGCGGTCACGAGGACACACAGGTTAAGGACTCGCGGCCGACCGACGACAACTCGGCGATCCGCCGGCGGCGCTACTGCCCGTCGTGCGGCTCGCGCTTCACCACCTTCGAGCGCGTGCAGCTGCGTGAACTGACGGTGGTGAAGAAGAACGGCCAGCGCGTCCAGTTCGACCGCGACAAGCTCGCGCGTTCGATACAGGTTGCCTGCCGCAAGCGCCCGGTCGATCCTGAACGCACGGAGCGCGTGGTGAACGGCATCGTGCGCCGCCTCGAAAGCTCCGGCGAGAGCGAGATCCCCTCGACCCAGATCGGCGAACTGGTGATGGACGCGCTGCGCGCGCTCGATCCGGTGGCCTATGTGCGGTTTGCCTCGGTCTATCGCAATTTTCGCGAGGCCCGGGACTTCGAGGAGTTCATCTCCGACCTCGCCGACACGGCCAGCCTCAAGGATTGACGCGATGATGCGCGCGGCGCTCGCGCTGGCGCGCCGATCGCTCGGGCGCACCTGGCCGAACCCGGCCGTGGGCTGCGTGATCGTGCGCGACGGGCGCGTGATCGCGCGCGGCCGCACCCGGGATGGCGGTCGCCCGCACGCCGAGGCGGACGCCATCGCCGGCGCGCGCGAGTCGCTGAAGGGGGCCACCGTCTTTGTGACGCTGGAGCCCTGTGCCCATCACGGCAAGACGCCGCCCTGTGCCGACGCGCTGATCGCAGCCGGCGTCGGGCGTGTGGTCTCGGCGATTGAAGACCCCGACCCGCGCGTAAAAGGCCAGGGCCATGCGCGGCTGGCGGGGGCGGGGATCGCCGTCGAGGTCGGCGAGGGGGCGGCGCCAGCGGCCGAGATCAACGCCGGCTTTTTCCTGCGGGTGAAGGAGGGTCGGCCACTCTTTCATCTCAAGCTGGCGAGTTCGCTCGACGGGCGGATCGCCACGGCCTCGGGGGAGAGTAAATGGATCACCGGCGAGGCCGCGCGCGCCGACGGCCATCGCCTGCGTAGCCTTCACGACGCCATCCTGGTCGGTGCCGGCACGGCCGAGGTCGACGACCCCGAACTCACCTGCCGGCTGCCTGGCCTCGGCGTCTATTCGCCCGACCGTATCGTCCTAGATTCGAAGGCCAGGCTGTCAGCCACGTCGAAGTTGGCGACGACGGCGCAGGCGACACCCGTGCTCCTGTTTCATGCCGGTGCTGAAGCGTCGCGCATCGAGCTGTTGCGCCACAAGGGAATCAACGTCATTGAGGCGCCGGCGCGCGGCGAGGGACGGGTCGATGTTGTGGCCGTCGCCAAGGCGCTGGGCGAGTTCGGCTATTCGAGCGTGCTGATCGAAGGCGGCGGGCAGGTCGCGGCGGCCTTCCTGCGGGCGGGGCTGGTCGACCGCATCACCAGCTACAGGGCGGGGATCGTCCTGGGCGAGGACAGCCGCTCTGCGGTCGGTGCTCTGGCGATCGGCCAGCTCGATTTCGCGCCCCGGTTCAGGCTGGTTTCCAGCCGGATCGTGGGCACCGACACACTGGAAACCTGGCACAGGCGGACCTAAGTAGAACCATGTTCACAGGCATCGTCACCGACATAGGCGAGATCGCCACGGTCACGCCGGGTGGCCAAGCCGGCGATCGCCGCTTCGTCGTGCGCACCCGCCACGACGTGGCCCCGATCGCCATCGGCGCCTCGATCGCCTGTTCCGGCTGCTGCCTCACTGTGGTCGAGAAGGGCGCCGACTGGTTCGCCGTGGAGGTTTCCGGCGAGAGCCTGGCCAAGACCCACCTGGGCGACTGGGCCGTGGGCAGCCGGATCAACCTCGAACTGTCGCTGAAGCTCGGCGACGAGCTGGGCGGTCATCTGGTCTACGGCCATGTCGACGGCGTCGGGAAAGTCGTGGCGATGACGCCCGAGGGTGGCAGCATACGCTTCGTGTTCGAGGCGCCATCTGATCTGGCCCGGTTCGTCGCCGCCAAGGGATCGGTCGCCGTCGACGGCATCTCGCTCACCGTCAACGAGGTGAAGGGCAACCGCTTCGGCATCAACATCATTTCACACACACAGGCGGTCACCACCTTGGGGGCCGCCAAAATAGGCCAGCGGGTCAACCTTGAGGTCGACATGCTCGCGCGTTACGTTGCGCGATTGTTGGAGCACGGAAAATCATGAGCGCGCTCGAAAAGGACGCCTGGCGGATCACCTTCGGCGAAGTGAAGGCCGCCGCCGAGGACATCATCGAGGAAGCCCGCAAGGGCCGGATGTTCATCCTTGTCGACGACGAGGACCGTGAAAACGAAGGCGACATCGTGATCCCGGCCCAGTGGGCGACGCCCGAGGTCATCAACTTCATGGCCAAGCATGCCCGTGGCCTGATCTGCCTGGCGTTGACCCGCGAGCGGGTCGAGCAGCTCGGCCTGCCGTTGATGGCGCAGAACAACGGCACGCGGCATCAGACCGCCTTTACCGTCTCGATCGAGGCCCGCGAGGGCGTGACCACCGGCATCTCGGCCGCCGACCGGGCGCGCACCGTGGCCGTGGCGATCGACCCGTCGTGCGGGCCCAAGGACATCGTGACGCCGGGCCACGTCTTCCCGCTGGTGGCGCGCGACGGCGGCACGCTCGAGCGTACCGGCCACACCGAGGCCGCGGTCGACCTGGCGCGGCTGGCCGGCCTCACGCCGGCCGGCGTCGTCTGCGAGATCATGAATGACGACGGCACGATGGCGCGCCGCAACGATCTCATCACCTTCGCGCAGCGGCATGGCCTCAAGATCGGCACAATCGCCGACCTGATCGCCTACCGACGCCGCTACGACTCGATCGTCAAGCGCATCAGCGAGACCGCCCTCGACAGCACCTACGGCGGCGACTTCCGCTGCGTGGTGTACGTGAACAAGGTGACGATGGCGCAGCACGTGGCGCTGGTAAAGGGCGATCCGGCGACCGGCGGCCCGGTCATGGTGCGCATGCACGCCGTCAACCTCTTCACCGACACGCTGGGCCAGCGCAGCGGCGGTCGCGGCGGCGAGATCGAGGCTTCCATGCGCGAGATCGCCAAGGAAGGCCGCGGCGTCATCGTGTTGATCCGCGAGCCGCTCACCGTCGTGCTGGCCGAACAGCGCCGCCGCGCCGGCGAGCCGATCGAGCCGGCCGGCCAGGAACTGCGCGACTACGGCGTCGGTGCCCAGATACTGATCGACCTCGGTATCAAGGAAATGGTGCTGCTGACCAACAGCCGGAAGAGCGTGGTCGCCCTCGAAGGCTTCGGCCTCAAGATCACCGGCCAGAAGCCCGTTCCCGGCCGCCCGGCACCCTGATCATGTCGACACGGACGGAAACACCGACGGCCCGCCCGGCCGTCGACGGCGTCAAGGATGCGCGCATTCTGATCGTCGAGTCGCGCTACTACATCGACATTGCCGACGCGCTGATCGCCGGCGCCGAGCGCGAGATCATGAAGAACGGCGCCGTCTCCGAACGTGTCGTGGTACCCGGCGCCTTCGAGATTCCCGGCGCCATCGCGCTGGCGGCGGGGCACTACGACGGCTTCGTGGCGCTGGGATGCGTCATCCGCGGCGAGACCACGCACTACGACTATGTTTGCGGCGAGAGCGCGCGCGGCCTGATGGACCTTGCTGTGCGCGACCGGCTGGCGATCGGCTACGGCATCGTCACCGTCAACAATGCCGACCAGGCCTGGGCGCGCGCCGCCATCGACCGCGGCGACAAGGGCGGCGACGCCGCCCATGCCTGTCTCGCCATGGTGGCGCTCGGCCGCCGCTGGCGGAAGGCATGAGCGACCACCCGTCGCCCAGTCGCCGGCAGGCTGCCCGCCTGGCCGCCGTGCAGGCGCTCTACCAGTGGCAGGAAGGCCAACATGGGCCGGCCGAGATCATCGAGCAGTTCATCGGCGTGCGCACGGGCGAGACGGGCGAGGGCGGCATGCGACGTGACGCTGACCGGCCGCTGTTCAAGGACGTGGTCGAAGGCGCCGCCCGACACAAGGACGACCTCGAGCAGATCGTTTCGGCGGCGCTGGCGCAGGATTGGACCTGGGCGCGCATCGACCGCCTGGTGCGGGCGATCTTGCTGGCCGGCGCCTATGAGCTGGTTCACCGCGCCGACGTGCCGCCGCGCGTGGTGATCAACGAATATGTCGAGATCGCTCACGCCTTCTACGATCAGGGCGAGCCGAGCTTCATCAACTCCGTGCTCGACCGCGTAGCGCGCCAGGTGCGACCGGCCGAACTCGTGAAGTGACGGGACGATGGCGTCCCGCCGGCGGATCGGTGAGTTCGAGCTGATTGCCCGCTACTTCGCGCCGCTCGCCCGGACTTTCGCCGGCGCCGGCGGCCTCGAAAGCGACAACGCCTATCTGCCGGCCGACGGTCGGCACGACATCGCCGTGAAGACCGACACGATCGTCTCCGGCGTTCATTTTCTCGACGACGAATCACCTGATCGCGTGGCGGCGAAGGCCCTGCGGGTTTGCCTATCCGATCTCGCGGCGGGCGGCGCGAAGCCGCTCGCCTATCAGCTGTCGCTCGCGCTTCCCAAGGGATGGCAAGAGCGCTGGGTCGCGGGTTTTGCGCGCGGGCTGGCCGCGGACCAGCGGCGCTACGGCATCGTGCTGTGTGGCGGCGACACCGTGGTGACGCCGGGAGCCCTCACGGTCACCATCACGGCCTTCGGCCAGGTGCCGCGCGGCAAGGGACTGGGACGCGGCGGCGCCCGGGCCGGCGACGACCTCTGGGCGAGCGGCACGATCGGCGATGCAGCGCTGGGTCTTCGGGCGGCACGCGGCGCCCTGAAGGCGATCGGCGCGCGCGATCGCAAGGTTCTTGAGGATCGCTATCGGCTGCCACGACCGCGCAACGCGCTGGGCAGCCGACTGATTGGCATTGCGCGGGCGGCGGCCGACGTTTCCGACGGGCTGCTGGCCGACGCGGGTCATATCGCGGCGACATCGCGGCTCGCGGTGCATATCGAACGCGAGCGGGTTCCCCTGTCGACGGCGGCCCGGCGCGCGTTGATCGTCGACCCAGCACTGTGGGCCGACGTGCTGGGGGGTGGCGACGACTACGAGCTCGTGATCGCCGTGGCGCCGCGTCGTGCCCGGGCCCTGCAGGAGGCGGCGCGGCAGGCACGCGTCAAGGTGACACGCATCGGTCGGTTCGCCGAGGGGCGGGGTGTTCACCTCACTGCGGGTGGGCGCGCGGCGGCAGTTGCCCGCGCCGGCTACGTTCACTTCTGAAGCCACTGCTTTCGACGCCGTCGTCGCCTCACCGGCTCATAGCTGGACTGCATCCGGCGCGCAGCGCTCACGGCTATTTGCTTGGGACGGGCAGGGTGTCGGCATAGAGTGCGCGCCCAATGGACGGCTCGATAAAAGTACAGGAAACGCCTGCGACGCCCACGCCAACGCCGTCGCGCATGCCATCGCGATCGCTGCGCAACATCGCGTTGCTGGCGATGTGCCAGGCTCTGACGCAGAGCAGCAACACGCTGATGTTCGCCTCGTCGGCGCTGGCAGTGCTCACCATCGTCTCGCCCGACATGCGAATGTGGGCGAACCTGCCGATCACCATGCAGCACCTCGGCGTCATGTTGACGGTGTTTCCCGCCTCGATGCTGATGATGCGGCGCGGCCGCAAGTTCGGATTCCGCACGGGTTCGGTCATGGGCATGGTGGGTGCGTCACTTGCCGCACTTGGCCTCGGCCTCGCCAGCTTCCCCGTGATGTGCCTGGGCGGCATCTTCCTCGGCAATGCCATCGCCAACATGCAGCTCTACCGGTTTGCCGCCGTCGAGCTGGCGCCCGGGGCATTTCGTGCCCAGGCAATCTCCTATGTAACGGCAGGTGGTGTGATCGCGGGTATCGTCGGGCCCAGCCTGGCGCGCTTCACGCCGGATCTTTGGGTGCCGCTCTTTCAAGCGAGTTTTGTGGCCGTCGTCATCGTCCACATCATCGTCTTCATCATTCTGGGCTTCATCGAGTTTCCCACCGTAAGACCGGAGGACATTTCCGGCCCGCAGAGATCGCTGTTCGAGATAGTGACCCAGCCGGCCTATATGGTGGCCTGCGCCGGGTCGATGATCGCCTTCGGCGTCATGTCCTTCGTCATGGCGGCCTCGCCACTGGCCATCGTGCAATGCGGCCTCAGCCGGACCGAGGCGCCGATCACGATCTTTGTGCACGTCATGGGCATGTTCGTGCCGTCGTTCTTTACGGGACACCTGATTGCCCGTTTCGGCATCTTCAACGTGATGATCACCGGGATCGCGGTGCTGGTCGGCGGCGTCGCGGTGGCTCTGACGGGGGTGACCGAATGGCACTTCCGGGGGGCGCTCACCTTGAACGGGATCGGCTGGAACTTCCTGTTCGTCGGTGCCACGACGCTGCTCACCACCACCTACCGGCCGTCGGAGCGGGGCAAAGCCCAAGCTTTCAACGATTTCATGGTGTTCAGCGTTACGACAGTCTCCAGTCTGATGGCCAGTGTGGTCCTCGAGCTCAGGGGCTGGGCCGACCTCAACTACATGGCGCTGGCTCTGGTGCTCGTTGCCTTGGCGGTCATCGCGGTGTTTCGGTTGCGGCATCCTTCGCGCGCCTGACGCCAAGCCTTTGAGGCAATGGGATTATTCCCACTGCCTTCCTTGCGCGGACGGGGCCGTTCTGTCATTTTCCGCCCGCCTCGCGCCGGGGGGAGTCAATGACTTCGGCGAGCGCCGGGCGGAAAATGCCGCAAAAACAATAGGTTAGAAACGATGTCTTCTGTTCTTATGGCCGTCCTGGGCTGCGGCGTCATCGCCGTGCTGTACGGCATTGTAACCGCGTCGCGAGTCATGGCGGCCGACGCCGGCACGCCGCGCATGCAAGAGATCGCTCAGGCCATCCAGGAGGGTGCGGGCGCCTATCTGCGGCGCCAGTACACCACGATCGCCATCGTCGGTGTCGTCGTTCTCGTCGTGCTCGCAGTGCTGCTGGGCAAATATTCGGCCGTCGGCTTCCTGATCGGCGCCGTCCTGTCGGGGGCCACCGGTTTCATCGGCATGAACGTGTCGGTACGCGCCAACGTGCGTACCGCCGTCGCCGCCCAGAAGAGCCTGGCCCAGGGTCTTGACCTCGCCTTCAAGGCGGGAGCTGTGACCGGCATGCTGGTCGCGGGCCTCGCCCTGATCGGCGTCGGCGGCTACTACGCCGTTCTGCTCAAGATGGGTGTCCCGGGCGGCAGCCGCGACATGATCGACGCGCTGGTCTCGCTCGGATTCGGCGCCTCGCTGATCTCGATCTTCGCCCGTCTCGGCGGTGGCATCTTCACCAAGGGTGCGGATGTCGGCGGCGATATGGTCGGCAAGGTAGAGGCGGGAATTCCCGAAGATGACCCGCGCAACCCTGCCACCATTGCCGACAACGTCGGCGACAATGTCGGCGACTGCGCCGGCATGGCGGCCGATCTGTTCGAAACCTACGCGGTGACGGTCGTCGCCACGATGGTCCTGGCGTCGATTTTCTTCGCCGCCGATCCGATGCTGGTCTCCAAACTGATGGCCTATCCGCTGGTCATCGGCGGCGCCTGCATCATCACCTCGATCATCGGCACCTACTTCGTCCGGCTCGGCTCGAACGGCAACATCATGTGGGCGATGTACAAGGGCGTGATCGTGGCTGCCGTGCTGTCGATCCCCGCCATCTACTTCGCCACCGACCGGCTGGTCGGCATGAGCACGGTGCTGAAGGTGGGCGATAAGTCGTTCACCGGCATGTCGCTGTTCTACTGCTCGCTGGTCGGCCTTGCCATTACTGGCATCATCGTCTGGATCACCGAGTACTACACCGGCACCGACTATCGCCCGGTCAAGGCCGTCGCCAAAGCGTCGGTCACCGGTCACGGCACCAACGTGATCGCGGGTCTGGCGTTCTCGATGGAAGCCACGGCCGGCCCGGCGCTGCTGATCTGCGCCGGCATCGTGATCTGCTACGTGCTGGCCGGCCTGTTCGGCATCGCTATCGCCACGACCGCCATGTTGGCGCTCGCCGGCATGGTGGTGGCGCTCGACGCCTACGGCCCGGTCACCGACAATGCCGGCGGCATTGCCGAAATGGCGGGCCTGCCCAAGGAAGTACGCAAGAACACCGACGCGCTCGACGCCGTCGGCAACACCACCAAGGCCGTTACCAAGGGCTATGCCATTGCCTCGGCCGGCCTTGGCGCTCTGGTGCTGTTCGCGGCCTATACCTCGGACCTCGACTACTTCATCGCCCAGGGCAAACTTGGCGTGAAGGCCGTCAGCTTCTCGCTGACCAATCCCTACGTGGTGGTCGGTCTGCTGATCGGCGGCGGTCTGCCATATCTGTTCGGCGGCATGTCCATGCTGGCCGTCGGCCGCGCCGCGCAATCGGTGGTCGAGGAGGTTCGCCGCCAGTTCAAGGAGAAGCCCGGCATCATGGCGGGCACGGATCGTCCGGATTACGGCCGCGCCGTCGACATGCTCACCAAGGCCGCGATCAAGGAGATGATGATCCCCTCGCTGCTGCCGGTTCTGTCACCGATCGTGCTGTTCTTCGTGATCGCCGCCATCGCAGGCCGCGCCGACGCTTTCGCGGCGGTCGGTGCCATGCTGCTGGGTGTGATCGTCACCGGCATCTACGTCGCCATTTCGATGACGGCGGGCGGTGGTGCCTGGGACAACGCCAAGAAGTACATCGAAGAAGGCCATTTCGGTGGCAAGGGATCCGAGGCCCACAAGGCCGCGGTGACCGGCGACACTGTCGGTGACCCGTACAAGGACACGGCCGGCCCGGCCGTGAACCCCATGATCAAGATCACGAACATCGTGGCCCTGCTGCTGCTCGCCGTGCTCGCGCACTGAGACAACGGCAACCGAACGTCAAGGAAAAGCCCCGGTCGAAGGACCGGGGCTTTTTCTATGCCTCCGAGGAGAAGGACGAGATTCGCAACGGGCGTCAGATACCGCCGCCGGTCGGCGCGCCCGGGCTGGTACCCTGCTTGGTGGCCGGGTTGAACTTGCCCACGTTGCCCAGGATCTGCTCCAGCACCGTGAGTTCCTTGCCCGAAGTCGGCGTAATGCGCTGAACCATGACGATGTCCCGTGCTTCGGCCAGATCGTAGTTCTTGATCGCCGCGACGCGCCCGGAGTCGTTAAAGGTGATCTGTATCACCTTCTGCTGGGTGATGTCCGGCTTGAGGAAGGCGTACGCTTCCTGCGTCTCGCTGATGAAATACCAGACGTTAGGATTGAAGGTGGAGACGGCCGATGGCGACCCGATGAGGCGCACGACGTCCTCGCGGCTTTGGGTGCCGACTTCGAGCTTCTCCGTCGAGCCGGGGGTTGGCACGAAGCCGCGCTGATAGAATTGAGGATCGCAGGCCCCCAGCGCCACGAGGGCGGGGGCGAGAAGGGCGCCAGCGAGGGCGGCAGAGGCAAAGCGGCGCATGACGGGCTCTGGAGTAGGGCTTGGGTTCCGGAGAAAGACGGTGCACAACATGTCGCGATGGTCGTTCCGGGTCAACCTGCGCCCGCGGCCGGAGGGAGCTGGATCGTGTTTCGTCGCAAGAGTGCCGAAGACAAGTTTGCCGCTGCGTTCTATCTGCAAGTGGCGGAGGAGGCGCGTCGACCGCGGCTGTTCGACGCCTGCGGCATTCCCGACACGCTCGACGGCCGCTTCGATGCCTTGGCGTTGCATGCCGCCCTTGCCATCGACCGCCTGCGTCGTGAGCCTGACGGCGATCGGCTGGCCCAGGCCTTCTTCGATGTCATGTTCAGCCACCTCGACGTCACCCTGCGTGAAATCGGCATTCAGGATCTCGGCGTCGGACGGCGGATCAAGATCATGGCGGAAGGGCTGCACGGGCGGGCGCTTGCCTACCGCGCGGCGCTCGCCGGCGGCCCTATCCCCTTGGCGGAGGTCTTGCGGCGCAACGCCTATGGGGGTACGTCGCCTGCCGATACTGCCTTGGCTCGACTGGAAGAGCATATCCGCGGATATGCTGGGATACTCGCCAGCACGGCTCGTAATGGTTTGATAAAATAGATTAGAAAAATGTCAGAACAGATTGATAATAAACATAAATCAGAAATTCAAAGGATCGTCGATCTGGATCGGATGGGCCGTTCCGGTACGGCGCAGGACATCGTCGCCAGCGAGAGCGAGTGTGCGGCCCTCGCCAAACGATTCGGCTTCCTGGGGGTGTCGGGCTTTGCCGCCCGGGTGACGATCGATTCGCAGATCGGCGGTCAGGTTGTGGTTGAAGGCCGTTTGCGTGGAAAGATCGTCCAGGCTTGCGTGCTGAGTCTGGAGCCCGTGACGCAGGCCCTCGACGACGCCTTTCGCATCGTGTTCAAGAAGGACCTTGCCGAAGAGCTTGATCCGGAAAGCGGAGAGGCGGTCCTCAGCGCGCAGGCAGATGCCCCCGAGCCACTGGTGGGAAATATGCTCGACGTCGGCGAAATAGTGGCCGAGCAACTCGCGCTGGTGGCCGAACCTTATCCACGGCGGGCCGGCGTGAAACTCGAGGACGTCCTCCCCAAGTTCAGGGGCGGCCTCCGGCGAGGGGCTCCGGGCCAGCAGCGGCATCCCTTTGCCGGGCTGGCGGCGCTCAGAGACAAACCCCGCCGCGACCGCTAAGGTGTTGCAGGGCTAGAACGATTTGGCTAGAGAAGGCCGCCCGCCGCGCCGCTAGAGCGCGGCTCAGCTTTTTGGGGCCCGCGTTGGCGTGGGCCCGTCGTGGAGATCGTCATGGCTGTTCCCAAGAAAAAGATTTCGAAGTCCCGCCGCAATATGCGCCGGTCGCACCACGCGCTGCCAACCATGGCCTACGTCGAGTGCAAGAATTGCGGTGAACTCAAGCGGCCGCACATGGTTTGCTCGCATTGCGGATACTACCGTGAGGACATGCCGGTTCTGGCCGACGCAACGTCGGCCGAGAAGTAGGCCGTAGGCGGCCTCGCCGGCAATGCGCTGGCAACCGACAGGCAGAGCATCCCCGTGAGCGTCGGCAAGGTCGTTCTGGCACTCGATGGCATGGGCGGCGATCACGCGCCCGAGGTCGTCGTGAACGGAGCCGATATTGCCCGCGAACGCTATCCCGGAGCGTCCTTCCTCCTGTTCGGCGATCCGGACCGGTTGAAGCCTCTGGTCGATCGCCGCAAGGGCTTGGCACAGGTCCTCGAGATCGTCGCAGCTGCGGATGCGGTCAGTGCCGACGACAAGCCGTCCTTCGCGCTGCGCCGGCGCCGCCAGTCGAGCATGTGGCTGGCCGTGGACGCGGCGGCTCAGGGGCGTGCCGATACTGTCGTGTCCGCCGGCAACACCGGCGCCTTGCTCGCCATCTCGATGATGGCCATGCGCATGCTCCCGGGCGCCCATCGGCCGGCGCTTGCCTCGTTCCTTCCGACCAGCCGGGGCGAGACGGTGATGCTCGATCTCGGCGCCAATCTCGAATGCGACGCCGAGAACCTCGCTGAATTCGCGGTCATGGGCAGCGTGTTCGCCCAGGTCCTGCTGGGCCTCAGCGAACCGAAGGTCGGCCTGCTGAACGTCGGGTCCGAGGAACTGAAGGGCCACGAGGAACTGCGTCAGGCGGCGTTGTGGCTTCGTCGCGAGGGTTCGCCGGTTTCCTTCCACGGCTTTGTCGAGGGCAACGACATCGGCGTCGGGAAAGTGGACGTCGTCGTCACCGATGGCTTCACCGGCAACGTCGCGCTGAAGGCCATCGAAGGTACTGCGAAGCTCTACACCAGTTTCGTGCGCGATGCGTTCAGGACCTCGACCTTTGCCAAGATCGGCTATCTTTTCGCCTCGGGCGCCTGGGTCAAACTGCGCAAGCGCGTCGATCCGCGGCGCTACAATGGCGGTGTCTTCCTGGGGCTCGATGGGGTTTGCGTGAAGAGCCACGGCGGGACCGACGCTTTGGGCTTCGCCTATGCCATCGGCGTGGCAATCGACATGGTCCGCTACGAGTACAAGAGCAAGCTTGTCGAGGGTCTGGCCAAGTTGCACGAGCTGACGGCGACAGCAGAAGCGCCGGTACTGCAGGCAGGCGGAGGAGGCGCGTGATTCGTTCCGTCGTTCAGGGATGCGGCTCCTATCTGCCCGACCGCGTGGTGACCAACGCCGACCTTGCCACGAAGATGGATACCTCCGACGAGTGGATCCAGCAGCGTACCGGCATTCGCCAGCGCCATATCGCTGCTGATGGCGAGCTGACGTCCCATCTTGCGATCAAGGCCTCGGAACGGGCTCTGGCCCACGCCGGCCTCAGGGCCTCCGACCTCGATCTCATCGTGCTCGCGACGGCAACGCCGGATGAGACGTTTCCCGCCACCGCAACGCGCGTGCAGGCCGAACTGGGCATGACCCGTGGCGCTGCGTTCGACGTTCAAGCCGTCTGCGCCGGTTTCGTCTATGGCCTGTCGGTGGCCGACAGCATGATCAAGACCGGTCTTGCCTCGACCGCGCTGGTGATCGGCGCCGAGACCTTCTCGCGTATCCTCGATTGGAACGACCGCGGAACCTGTGTGCTGTTCGGCGACGGCGCCGGCGCCATCGTGCTGCGTGGCGAAGAGGGCGTGGGGACGACGGCCGATCGTGGCGTGCTCGCCAACACACTTCATTCCGATGGCCGTCAGCACGATATCCTCTACGTCGACGGCGGTCCGTCCTCGACCAGGACCACCGGCTTCCTTCGTATGGAAGGCAAGGAGGTCTTCAAGCATGCCGTCATCAACATGGCGGCGGTCGTCAGTGAAGTGCTTTCCAAAGCCGGCTTCGAGACCAAGGACATTGATTGGCTGGTGCCGCACCAGGCCAACAAGCGGATCATCGATGGTACCGGCCGCAAGCTCGGCCTGCCGCCGGAACGGGTGGTCGTGACGGTAGACCGGCACGCCAACACGTCCGCGGCTTCCATTCCACTGGCGCTTGATACGGCCGTGAAGGACGGCCGTATCAAGAAGAATGACCTGCTGCTGCTTGAAGGCATCGGCGGCGGCCTGGCCTGGGGGGCCTCGCTGGTCCGCTGGTAGGCCTGCACGGGCCTTCGTAGCGTTTGAAACAAAATCGTCCGCAACGGAACGTGAACAAGCGGCGATTCAAGTCCACCCTCTATCCTACTGATATTGACCGCTTTCCCACCTTAGAGTAAGGATTAAGCGGGGAAGGAAGGGTACCGGAGTGGAAGGCCGGACTATCACACGCGCCGATCTGAGCGAGTCCGTGTTCCAGGAAGTGGGACTGTCTCGCAACGAGTCCAGCGATCTCGTGGAGACGATCCTCTCCGAGGTCGTGGAGGCGCTGGCGCGTGGCGAGTCGGTGAAGATCTCGTCTTTCGGGAGTTTCACCGTCCGCGACAAGGGACAGCGCGTGGGCCGCAATCCGAAGACAGGGCAGGAGGTTCCGATCCTGCCGCGGCGTGTGCTCGTCTTCCGAGCGTCGAACGTCCTCAAGTCTTTGATCAATGGGGCGCCCGGCGAGAACTAAGGGGCAGTTGGGGAAATGCGGGGGATTTGTCATGGCCGTTTCGGCTCAGGCCGTCGAAAGACGAGTTGAAAAGTCGGCGCAGGCGTTTCGCACGATCAGCGAAGTCGCGGCCGAACTGGATGTGCCACAGCACGTGCTGCGGTTCTGGGAAAGCAAGTTCAGCCAGGTCCGTCCGCTCAAGCGCGGTGGCGGGCGGCGCTACTATCGCCCGGAGGACATCGATCTCCTGCGCCGTATCCGCACGTTGCTCTACGATGACGGCTACACCATCAAGGGCGTGCAGCGCCTTCTGAAGGAGAGCCGTGGTCGCCTGCCGCAGCAGCAGCGCTTCGACCTTGCGGCAGAAAGTGCGCTGGAAAGCCTGCGCATTGTGTCGGCCCGTGCCGAGGCCATGACCGGCGGCGCTGCGCGCCAGCCATTGCCGCGAACCGGCCCGCAGCCGTCAACCACGACGCCACGAGCCACCATGCTCGATTTGCACAAGCGCCGCGAAATCGAAACGGTGCTGGAAGATCTCGAACAAGCGCTGACGCAGCTGCGTACCACGCTGAAGGCGCAGAACTAGACGGCGCCTGGATTGCCGCCGGGGGGCGGCATGTCAGGCTCTGAAACGCGCTTTCCGTCGAACGACCAGATCGGGTAGTTATCGCAAGAAACGGCGGTAACCACTTGGTTTTTCGGGGTTTTTTACCAAACAGGGACATACTGAAGGTAAGAGACCGTTGTGCCGGCATCGTCAGAGGGGGACGCCGCCGTGTTTGCCAGCCGTACTTTCACACACCGCCAAGCGCAGCCGCTTGATATTTTATCGCTGAATGACAATGAGTTGGAAGGTGACCTTCCGACACTTGTCGAGCTTCTCTATCTGCATCGCGGCCTCGCCCAGGCGGGTGGCAAGCTGCCGTTGTTCGACCTCGACGGCCAGTATGTCGATGCCGCCATCGTGCGTCGCTGCGTCGACCGGGGCTGGGCCGAGCCCTGGTTCAACAATCCGCTGAAGCCGGACTGGCTGGTCTGCAAGCTCACCGAGGCGGGTCGGCGGGTCGCCGCACAGCTGTAGCGCGGCCGGCGATCACAGCCGCCACGACCAGTAGCAGGGCGGCGAGCAGGTAGGGCGCGCCGGGCAGCTGGGGGCGGCCCGGTATCGGCTCGATGAAGTAGGCGAAGGTGACAGCGAAGAGTCCGGGGGCGACAAGACCGGCGATGCTCATCAGCGCGGTATTGGCCCCTTGGAGCTGTCCCTGTTCGGAGGGCCCGACCAGGCGGCTCATGAGGCCTTGCGAGGCGGGACCCGCCAAACCCCACAACGACATCACCGGCACGCCGATCCAGAACCACAGACCGTTTGGTGCGAGGCCGTAGATCGCCATTCCAACGGCACCGAACAGCAGGCCTACGATCATCGCCCAACGCTCGCCGAGGCGTGCCACGGCAGGACCGACCAGCAGTCCTTGCACGACGGCGGAGCAGACACCGACGCCGGCAAGGGTGAAGCCCACGATCTCCTCGCCCCAGCCGTAGCGATAGGCGCCATAGAGAACGAACACCGTTGGCAGCACGTGATGGGCGACTTGTCCGAAGAAGTTGGCGGCGGCGAGGCCCAGGAGCTGGGTCTGGGATCGCAGCAGGGCGAGCGAGCCCAGCGGGCTGGCGCGCTTCCACGAGAAGGCCATGCGCCGTTCGGGTGGCAGCGATTCGGGTAGCACGAACCAGCCGAAGGCCGCGTTCGTCAGGCAAGCCGCCGCCGATACCCAGAACGGCAGGCGGGGATCGAGGCCGCCCAACAGGCCGCCGATCGCGGGGCCCAGCACGAAGCCCAGTCCGAAGGCAATGCCGACGATGCCGAACGCCTTGGCGCGACCGGCCGGCGGCGTCACGTCGGCAATGTAGGCGAAGGCGGTGCTGATCGTGGCGGCAGTGATGCCGGAGATGACGCGGCCCACGAACAGCAGGACGAGCGAGGGGGCGAGCGCCATGAAGACGTAGTCGAGGCCGAGGCCCAGGCACGACAGCAGGATCACCGGCCGCCGGCCGTAGCGGTCGCTGAGCGCGCCGAGCAGCGGCGAACTGATGAATTGCATGGCGCCCCACACCGTGGCGAACAGGCCGAACACCTCGGCGGCGCCGGCGATGTTGCCCTCCATGAAGCCCAGTACGATCCGCGGCAGTACCGGGATCATCACGCCGAGCGCCAGCACGTCGAGCGTCACGGTGCAGAATATGAAGGCAAGCGCGCGCCGCGTGTTCATCGCGATAGCAAATGAAAGAACAAGGGGAAGGAAATTGGTCGGGGCGACAGGATTTGAACCTGCGACCCCCAGTCCCCCAGACTGATGCGCTACCAGGCTGCGCTACGCCCCGACCGGTGCCGCGGCAGGCGCCGCGGCAGGGGGCTTTAGCGCGAATGGCAGCGATGCCGCAAGCCGGCTTGCGTCGCAGGGGGCAGGGCGGATACAGAATTCCATGAATTCGCCCGACTCTGGCCGCGACCCTGGCCCCGACCCTGGCCGACGCGTCCTGCTGTTTTCCTCGATCGGCCATGCGCTGATGCACCTGATGACGGCGTTTTATGCCGTGATCGTGCTCACACTCGCCATCGCCTGGAAGCTGCCGGCCGAGGATCTGCTCCGCCTCTACGCGCCGGCCAGCGTCCTGCTGGGAGTCATGTCGCTGCCCGCCGGCTGGGCGTCGGACCGATTTGGCGCGCCGGCCATGATGGTGGCGATGTTCGTGGGCCTCGGCCTGTCGTCGATCGCCTGCGGCTTGGTACCGACCGGCGACACCTTTGCGCTGTCGCTGGCGCTCTGCGGTATCGGGACGTTCGGCGCCATCTATCATTCCGTCGGCATCGGCTGGGTCATCCGCACCGCCCGGGAGCAAGGACACGCCATGGGCGTGAACGGCCTGTGGGGCAGCGCGGGCCTCGCCCTCTACGGCATCGTGCCCGGGGTGCTGATCACGCTCGCCTCGTGGCGCGCGGCCTTCATCGTGCCCGGCGTCGTCTGCCTCGCCGTAGGTGCCGTCCTTCTCGTCGAGATCGGGCGCGGTCGGATCGGCGACCGGCCGATGCCGGAGACACCTGGGGTCGAGGTCGGCCGAGGCAACTTCTGGCGGGTCTTCTCCGTGCTCTCGGTCACCATGGCGCTCGAGGGCATCACCTGGGCCGCGGTGATGTATGGCGCCGCGCTCGTCTTCCAATCGCGCCTTGGCGACCAGATCGCCTGGCTGCGCGACGGCCTCGCTTCGTGGGGTGTCGTCACGCAGGCGGTGCTGTGGGTCGGGCTCGCGACCTCGATGATCTACATCGTCTCGGGCGTGGCGCAGTACGCCATGGGCCGGCGCATCATCGATCGCTATCCGTTGAAGACGACCTATGTCGTGGCTTCAGCGCTGCAGATCGGCGCCATGCTGGCGCTGGCCATGGGCAACGGCTACGTAGCGCTGGCCGGTGCCATCGGCTCGGCCGTGCTGAGTTCGGCCGCGGGCCCGGTCGAGAACATCCTGATCGCGCGCTATACGCCCAGCCGCTATCACGGCCTGGGCTTCGGCGCCAAGTTCGTCGTATCGCTCGGCGCCAGCCCGTTCGCCATACTGGCCATCGCCTGGGTGCGCGAGAGCACGGGCAGCCTGGAGCCGTTGTTCCTCGGCCTCGCCGCCACGTCAGTCGTGATCACGCTGGTGGCGCTGCTGCTGCCAGGCGCCGAGCGCGCCCGATCGCAAGCCTACTTGGTCGAACGGGCCGCCTTGTAGGCCGGACGCGAGAGACAGCGGTCGAGCCACGCGCCGACATTGGGGAAGGGCACGAAGTCGAACTTGATCGGCTTGGCCCAGCTCAGGATCGAGGCGAGGTTCAGGTCGGCCACGGTGAAGGTCGATCCCAGCAGATAGTCGCGGCCCTGCAGCGCGGCGTTCAGCACGCCGAACGGCTTGGGCAACGCCTTCAGGGCATCGGCCACGGCCTCGGGCTTTCGCTTGTCGGGCGCGGTCATGAACATGTCGATGAGCACAGTGAGCAGCGGCTTCTCGACTTCGGTCATGCCCCAGAAGCTCCACTGATGGCAGAACGCCTGGTCCTCGAGACTGGCCGGCAGGAACCCGTCCTTGTTGTGCTTGGCCGCGAGATAGAGATTGATCGCCATCGATTCGAACAACTTGAAGTCGCCGTCGACCAGCGTCGGCACCTTGCCGTTGGGATTGATCTTGAGATAGTCGGCGCTCTTCAGGTCCTTCATTTCGAGCGCCACGTGCTCGAACGGAATGCCGAGTTCGTGCACGATCCAGAGAGCACGCGCCGCGCGCGACGCCGCGGGTCCATAAATCTTGATCGTCACTGAGAGTCTCCCCAAGAAATCATCGGGCCGACGATAATGGAGCGGGCCGATCCGGTCTAACTATTCTCCCAGCCCGTATTCGGCCCCGACGTAGCCGTGCGGGTGACCGAACCGCTCTGTCATCACCGCGGCGAGATCCTTGTCCACGCCGGCGATCCAGCCGCCCGCGCGTACCGCATAGCGCGTCGATGCAGAGACCGCCTTCGGCTGCTCGCCCCGTTGCAGGGCCCGTGCGGCGCCCATCACCAGCTTGCGAAACTCGACGATGCCGATGTCGGTCGGACCGAGGTGCTCGCGGGTCCGGTCCTGGATCGCACCCTGGCTGTCCTGGATCGCGGCGTCCTGATCGGACACGCCGCTGATGCCGGTATAGCTCAGCGTCTTCTGCAGCTCGCGGTCGATCATGTAGTCGTTGCCGATGTTGCGCTTCGGCACGTAGTTCTCGTCGATCTCGGCGTGGAGGCTGAGGCCCGAGGCATACTTGGTGCGCTCGGCGTTGCTGAGCGGACGGTCCGGCGTCCAGCTGTAGGTATAGACCCAGCATTTCGTGTCATCGACCGGCACCCAGGTCTGGCCGTGATAGACCTCGCCGGGGAAGGCGACCGGCACCAGGGCGTGATTGGGCGCGAGATACTGGGCGATGCGCCAATAGAGATCGGTCGAGTCGGTCTTGCGACCGGCGGCGATCACCAGGCCGGCGTCGTGGCCCTGGATCTTGAACTTCGGCCGCGGATCGTCGGTCACCCAGCGCATGCGGTCGCTCAAACCCGATTCCTGGCCGATCGCCGACGTCTTGCGCAGGATATCGAGCTTGATCGTCTCGTCCTTGGTCGGGATGGCGTGCAGGAAGGAGAAGTGGGCGGTGTCGATGGCGCCCTCAAGACTCTGCACCCAGTTGCAGTCCTGCCACTTCTTGGAGACGTAGCGGTGCGCGGCCGGAACGAGCCCGAGTTCGAGCTGCGGCAGCTCCGGCATGTTCTCGCGTGGGCCCATGTAGACCCAGATCATGTCGCCCCATTCGCGCACCGGATAGGCCAGCAGCTTGATCGTGTCCTTGTACGAGGACTCCGGCGGCGAGGTCGGCAGGTCGACGCAGTTGCCGTCGACGTCGAACTTCCAGCCATGGAACGAACAGCGCAGGCCGCACTCCTCGTTGCGGCCGTAGTAGAGATTGGCGCCGCGGTGCGGACAGTGCTGCTCGACGATGCCGACACGTCCGTCGGTCTGCCGGAAGGCCAGCAGCTCCTCGCCCAGGATCTTGATCTTCTTCGGCGGCCCGTCGCGCTCGGGCAATTCCGCCGACAGAAGCGCCGGCATCCAGAAGCGGCGCAGCAGCTCGCCCATCGGCGTGCCGTTGGCGCTGCGGGTCAGGAATTCGTTGTCCGCTTGGCTTAGCATCGTTTCCTCTTCAAGCCGTTGCCTTGGCCAAAGCCTGATCGAGATCGGCAATGATGTCTTCCACCGTTTCGATGCCGATCGACAGGCGAAGCACGTCGGGCCCGGCGCCGGCGGCGACGCGCTGCTCGTCGGAGAGCTGGCGGTGCGTGGTCGAGGCGGGATGGATGATCAGGCTCTTGGCGTCGCCGATATTGGCGAGGTGCGAGAACAGTTCCACGCCATCCACCACTTTGACGCCGACGTCGTAGCCACCCTTGACGCCGAAGGTGAAGACCGAGCCCGCGCCCTTGGGCAGGTATTTCTGCGCGAGCTTGTTGTACTTGTTCGACGGCAGGCCGGCGTAGTTCACCCAGGCGACCGCCGGATGCTTTTCCAGATGCAGCGCCACCTTGGCGGCGTTGGCGCAATGGCGCTCCATGCGCAGACCCAGGGTCTCGATGCCGAGCATCGTGAGCCAGGCATTGAACGGCGCCTGGCTGGGGCCGAGGTCGCGCAGGCCCACGGCATGGCTGTGGAAGGTGTAGGCCATGTCGCCGAAGGTCTCGTAGAAATTGAGGCCGTGATAGGCGGGCTCGGGGCCGGCGAGGCTGGGGAATTTGCCGCCGCGCGACCAGTCGAATTTGCCGGAGTCGACGACCGCGCCACCCATCGAGGTGCCGGTGCCGCTCAGGAACTTGGTGGTCGAATGCACGATCAGGGTGGCGCCATAGTCGATCGGCTTGCAGAGGTAGGGCGTGGCCAGCGTGTTGTCGACCAGGAGCGGCACGCCCGATGCCTCGGCGATGCGCGCAATCGCCTCGATGTCGCTCACCACGCCGCCGGGATTGGCCAGGCTCTCGATGAAGAAGGCCTTGGTGTTTTCCGTGACGGCGCGTTTGAAGTTCTCGGGCACGTCGGCATCGACGATCTCGGCCTTCCAGCCGAACTTGGGATAGGTGTTCTTCATCTGCTGCAGCGAGCCGCCGTAGAGGCGGGAAGAGGCGACGATCTCCGCGCCCGGCTGCATCAGCGGGAACAGCGCGAGCACCTGCGCGGCATGTCCGGACGAGGCCACCGTGCAGCCGCGACCGCCTTCGAGGGTGGCGAGCCTTGCTTCCAGCGCCGCGTTGGTCGGGTTGGTCAGGCGCGAATAGATGAAGCCCACGGTCTGCAGGTTGAACAGCGCCGCGGCGTGGTCGGCGTCCTCGAAGACATAGGCCGTGGTCTGGTAGATCGGCAACGCCCGTGCGCCGGTGGCGGGATCGGGGGCGGCGCCAGCATGTACCGACAGGGTCTCGAAACCGAATGTTTTGTCGCTCACGGGTACTCTCCACAATGTCCGGCACAGTGGCGGAAAAGATAAAAACTCAAGCTGCGCTCGTCAGGATGGCACCAAATTGTTGCCAAGTCGTTGACGCCACGGGCATTTTCGCCGGCAGGACTAACGCGACAATGTCCGCCGAAAGCGGGCATCATGGGAATCGACTTCGGTGTTCTCCGGCCGCCGCTCCCATGAGCTTGGCGAAGGCGCAGGGAAGGGGCGGCAGGAAATCATAGGTAAATTCCTACCCTCTGTGGGCCGCCGCGTCAACTGGCTGATCACCGGCGGGCTAGATTTGCCGTCGAGTCCCTAGAGGCGGCTCAACCGCGAGAAAACACGATGCAGGCCGGGCTGCCGACCTTCACCCGGACCGGGCTCGGCGTGAGTCGGCCGTCGCGGCCGACCTTGTAGGTGACGATCGAGTGTCCGTCCTGGTTGGCGACGTAGAGATGCTTCTGGGCCGGATCGAAGGCGAAGAAGCGTGGCGTGCGGCCCTTGGTCGGCACCCACTGCTTGGGCGACAGCGTGCCGGTCGCTGCATCGATGGCAAAGACGCCGATGCTGTCGTGGCCACGATTGGAGACGTAGACGTTGCGGCCGGCGCGATCGAGCCAGATCTCGGCGCCGGTGCTGTAGCCGGTGAAGTCGGAGGGGGTGGAGAGAATGGTCTGAAGCGGCGTGAGCTTGCCGCTGCGGCGCTCCTGGCGGTAGCTCGTGATCGTCGAGTCGAGTTCGTTGATGACGTAGGCCAGCGCCTTCGTCGGATGGAAGTCGATGTGGCGCGGCGCGGCGCCCGGGCGCGCCGTCACGCGGGCGGCTTCGACCAGCACGCAGCGCTTCTCATCGAGGCGGTAGGCGACGACGCAGTCGGAACCCTTGCAGGGGACGTAGAAGAAGCGGCCCTGGCGATCGAGCGGAATGTGGTGCGGCGCCATGTTGCGCTGCTGCACGCGATGCGGCCCGAGCGTTCCCTCGACCGGCGTCAGGGTGCTGTAGGACGCGAGGCGACCGTCCGTCCTGATCGGCAGCACGGCCAGCGAATCCGAGCCGTAGTTCGCCACGACGAGGAAGGAACCGGTGGTGTCGAGGGCGAGATGCACCGGATTGTAGCCGCCGGTCGACTCGCGGTTGAGCAGGTGCAGGCGGCCTGTGACCTGGTCGATGCGGAAGGAGGTCGCTTCGCTACGATCGCCATGCACTGAATAGAGAAAGCGACCGGACGGATCGATCGCCAGAAAGGAAGGGTTCTCCAGCCCGCCGACGTTCTGCAGGTGCGTGAACGCGCCGGTGCGGGGATCGACCGTATAGACGTTGATGCCGTTGCCGTGGCCGTTACGTCCGGGTGTGGTGTAGCTGCCGACGTAGGCCAGGAGCGTGCGTGCGTTCATTGGGCTATTGTCGGCGCATAAAGACAGAGGTCAACGGTGCAATCACTCCCCAAAGCGGCCGGCGCCGAGCAGATTACCGAAGCGCTTCGCCGGTCCGGCGTTCTTGGCGACGGCCGTGTCGCCGAGGTCGCGGTCGGAAAGTCTTTCCCGACGATACTTGCGCATATTTTTCGCCTGCGCCTGACCTATGAGGGGGCTGCCGACCGCGCGCCTCAATCGCTCATTCTGAAGGCTGGTCTGCTCGACCGACCAGG
>JAUXST010000211.1 GCA_030679805.1 Reyranella sp.
CTCTCTTGCGACGCTTGGAGTTCGGCTCGAATACGCGGCGTCGTGCGGGCGCAGCCGTGAAGAACGCTTCCCAAAGTACATCCTCCTCCTGACGACTCAGGATCGATGATGCACCATCACAGTCCGGGACTGCACACCTAGTCTGTCAGGCGTCGAACGGGATCGCCCGGTCGTTCCTGTCCTGACATCCAACTGAGATCGCCGGCCCGAGGGCCGGCGCTTGAACCTTTGGCCATGCCCCGCCCGGCGCGCCCGCCGGGTACGATCCCTGGAGGATGAGGGGCCGTCCCGCGGCCTTGCCCTTACCGGGTACTGAGCCGTGAGTAGCAAGCAAAGGCTGCCCCCGCCGACGATCCGTCCGGCAGTGGGGTGGACCGAGGCGCGAAAAACGCGTCCGAGAGCTGCCGATTGATGGTCATCTGCGACCGCCCGTGGGGCCGCAGGGTCAGATTCTCGACGATGTCACAGGTGGGCGCTCAACCTGTGTCACAACATTTGTCTCAACTTGGTGTGACACCTTTGGTGTGACACCTCCCGCGTCGGGTGTGCGATCCCGCTCGACGGAGGCGTGGAGATATCGGCTATGATCGCGCGTTTCGACTGGGGGACTGCGCGAATGCCAAGGACGCTCTTTATCGATTCGACGCCGGATATCGACCTCGTCTGGAAGAGGGTGCATCGACCGGACGACATTGCCGTCGCGGTCAGTATGGGGCCGGTCGCCGAGGACGACATTCCGGGGAAGATCGACGGCTACGATACGGTGATCAACGACGCGACCTATTTCAGCGAAGCCACGCTGAAGCGCTGCACCGGATTGAAGCACATCGTCTTCCTGGGCACAGGAGCGGCAAGCTTCGTCGACCTTGCCGCCGCGCAACGCCTCGGCATCAAGGTCTCGACTATCGCAGGCTATGGCGACACGACGGTCGCCGAGCATGCGATGGGGCTGGTCTTTGCGGCGGCGCGCCACATCGCCACCATGCACGGCATCGTCCGCTCGGGCGGCTGGCGGCCGATGCAGGGCATGGAACTTCGCGGCAAGACCCTGGGGATCGTCGGCCTGGGCGGCATCGGCCGCGAGATGGCGCGCATCGCCCAGGGCGTCGGCCTGAAAGTGATCGCCTACAATCGCTCGCCCCTCGCCGATGCCCCGGTGCCGATGGTCACGGTCGACGAGCTGCTGGCAAAATCGGACATCGTGAGCCTGCATCTCGGATTGAACGACGCGACGCGTGGTTTCCTCGACCGCGCCCGGCTCAAGAAGGCGAAGCCCGGCGTCATCGTCGTCAACACGGCGCGGGCCGGCGTCGTCGACGAGCCGGCCTTGTTCGATCTGTTGCGCGCCGGCCACATTGGCCATTACGCGACCGACGTATTCGCCAAGGAACCGACCGCGCCCGACGATCCGCTCCTGAAGCTCGACAATGTCACGCTGACAGCGCACGCGGGCTACAATACGCCGGAGGCGGCAATGACCATGTATCGCCGCGCCATCGATCTGGCCGCGGCCGGCCCCTGAGATACTGCTAGGCCGCGATCACAGCCTCGGTCTCGGGATCGAAGAAGTGCAGCCGTCCCGGCTGGACCGAGAGCCGTACCTGGTCGCCCGCCGCGACCGCCGTCTCGGGCGGCACTCTGGCCGCCGTGACGCGCGCATTGCCCACCCGCGTCTCCAGCAGGATCTCGGAGCCCAGCTGCTCGACCACCTTGACCTTGGCGGCGAAGCTCCGGCTCAGGAGGCCGTCACCGCCCAGCGCCAGATGTTCGGGCCGGAGCCCCATGATGACGCGCCGGCCCTGATAGGCCTCTAGCGCGCGGCTGCTCGTCTCGGTGACGGCAAGCTTCACCGCCAGTGATCGGGCCACGACCGTGTCGCCTTCCTTGGCGATCGTGACGTCGAGGAAGTTCATCGCCGGCGCGCCGATGAAGCCCGCGACGAACTTGTTGACCGGATTTCCGTAGACGGCGAGCGGCGTGCCGGCCTGCTGGACGCGGCCGTCCTTCATCACCACGACGCGGTCGCCGAGGGTCATGGCCTCGACCTGGTCGTGGGTCACGAACACCGAGGTGGTGGGCAACTGGGCATGCAGGCGCTTGATCTCGATCCGCAACTGGGCGCGCAGCTTGGCGTCGAGGTTCGAGAGCGGCTCGTCGAACAGGAAGACCAGCGGGTTGCGCACGATGCAGCGCCCCAGCGCCACCCGCTGCTGCTGGCCGCCCGAGAGCTGGCGCGGCTTGCGCTTGTGACCGCGCCGCGCTGCGAATGCAAATGATGGGCTTTTCCGCAGCCGGTTGGACGTCCCGGATTCGGGAACGGATGTCGGGGTGCGCTACGCGGCCTTCGGCATTTCGCGCGCGGCGTCGATCATCGCGCCGGCGAGCATCGTGTAGGCGGAGGACCAGGCTTCCTCGACCTCAGTGGTGAAGGCGGTACCCAAACCCTTTTCCAGGGTCCATAGCAGCGCCGCGCCGACCGGCGCGTACTGCTCGGCGCTGACACCGTAGCCGGCATGCCGCCTGCCGAGCGCGCGGACTGCCGGCAGCAGCGTGTCGACATGGCTGAGTCCCGCAACGACGGTGCCGAGCATCGCCATCAGCTTCTTCTTCTGGCCCGAGAGATCGTCGGGGAACATCGCCCGCACCTCGGGGGCGATTTCGAACAGGCGGCCGTAGAAGAGATCGGCGGCGGTGGCGGCGATCGGGGCAACCTGGGCGAAGCTCGTCTGCACGAGCTTGATCTGATGCGGGGTCATGGGCGGGTCCTCGGTGGGCGGGTTGTCGTCGCCCCGGGTTTAGGCCCGGTTGGTCTCGTGCCCATGTCGCGCCGGGCGAAATCTGTATCGCCTGTATCGCGCGACATCCGGTAACGTTGGCGTCCGCATCATCTTGTGGAGACCGACCTGGCCCACGATCTCGAGACGCTGCACCGCGAGGCTGTTGCGTTGAAGGCAGCGGCTGATGCGGCAACCCGGACCTACGATCGCGAGACCTGGATCAGGCTTGCCCTGGTCTTCTTCCCGGTTCCGTTCATCATCGTACTCCTTCGGCTACACCTCGAGGCCTGGGGCTACTATGTCGCCGGCGGGCTCCTGGTGGCGTCCGCGGCACTGCTCGTCGCTCTCGACGGGGCAGCCGCGGCGAAGCGCGATCGTGCCGTCCAAGCTGCGGAGCGTGCCCGGAAGGCTTACGACGACGCGCGGGCGGCGCGCTGACGACCCCTCCGCCCTCCGATCGTCAGGCTTCGACTTTCAGGAGATCGGTCGCCAGCAGGACCTCGCCGTCGAAATGGGCCTTGGCTTCGGCGATCCACTGCGGCTCGGTGCCGGGCAGCGGCGCCGGTACCGGATGGTTGAGCACCAGCGTGCGCACGCCGGCGTCGCGGGCGGTTTGCGCTGCCTGGGCGATGTCGGAGTGATAGTCCATGACGTCGCGAAAGCGCTGGATCGGCACCTTCTCGATCATCTGGCGGCGGATCACCGTCTGGACGTAGACATGCGCACCCTTGCACAGACTGGTGAGCCCCGGACAGGGCACGGTGTCGCCGGCAATCACCACCACCTTGCCTTCGGCCTCGACGCGAAAGCCGACCGTCGGGTGCACCGGGCTGTGATCGGTCGGCGCCGCCACGACGCGGATGCCCTCGGCTTCCCAGGCGAGGCCCTCGGAGACCTCGGTGACATTCACCTCCGGCCGGTGCGGCAGATCGGGATGATGAGCCATGCGGTAATGGATGTCGTTCTCGAGCATGGCCAGCGTCGCGTCGGTGAACTTCTTGAACCCCACCGGCCCGATCGCGGTGAGCGGCCGCGGCTCGGTGTTGGTGATCCAGCGCGTCGTGATCACGTCGTTGTAGTCGGTGGTGTGATCGCTGTGCATGTGGGTGACGAACACCGCCGCAAGTTCGCGCGCCGTCATGCCGACAGCGACCCCGCGCATCAGCACCGCGCGGCCGCAATCGAACAGCAGGTCGGTCCGGCCGATGCGTACCAGTGTGGACGGGCCGGCGCGGTCGGCGGTGACCATGGGGGAGCCGCTGCCGAGGATGGTGACTTGCATAAAAGACCTTTCGGGAAAGGAAGGATTAGCCCCTCGACAGCCGGCGCAACTCGCCCGAAGGACGCAACAGCGCGTCCCTCGCCTGATCGACTTTTCTCGCGAGATAGGTCGCACCCGTATGGTCGGGATGTACCAGCCTCGCGAGGCGCTCGTGCGCGGCGCGGATCGCCGCCTCGTCGGCGTTGGCGTCGAGGCCCAGCACGTCGAGCGCTTCCGCTCTCGACATGACAGTGCCGTCGTGCCGGGAAGCGAGCCTGAGATCCTGCGGGGCCGACAAGTTCACATAGGCTTCGAGGATCGCGGCGGCGCGCTGCACGGTCTCCGGATCGCGCGCTGTGTTGGCTGGCCATTCCTTCATGTCGAAGGGCCGTGCCTTCGGCCGGAGCCGATCGAGTACCGCGCGCAGCGGCGCCAGCACCGCACGCCATTTCAGGAAGGTCGGAACGGCCAGCATGCCGGCCCCGATCAGCATCGCCGCCGACCATCGGCCGTCGGCGATCATCCAGACCACAAGCGGAATGCATGCGACGA
>JAUXST010000222.1 GCA_030679805.1 Reyranella sp.
GATGACGACCTCGCGCGCCTGGCAGGTGAAGCCGCGCGCCACGCCGAGATAGGCAGCGACCGCTTCGCGCAGGCCGGCATGGCCGAACGGGTGGGCGGCGACCGCCTCCACCGACGGCCGGCGCCACTCGCGCTCCAGCAGCTTGGCCCACAGTGCAAACGGGAATGCCTCGCGGTCGGGCTGGCTGGTCGGGAAGGCAAGCGGCAGGGCATCTGATGCGACCGGCGGGCTGGCAGCCAGCAGCGCGCGGGCGCGTTTTGCGACTGCAGGACGGGCAATCTGCGGCGCTTCCAAGGGCACAGGCGTGCGCGGCGCATACAACATCTCGTCGGGCAGGTTGGCCGCCACCGCCATGGCCGAGCCCGGCTGGCCCACGACGTAGCCCTCGGCCACGAGCTGGTCGAGGGCGAGCACCACCGTGCCGCGCGCGCAATCGAGATCCTGCGCCAGCAGCCGCGACGACGGCAGGCGCGTGCCGGGTTTCAGCCGGCCTTCAAGGATCGCGCGCCGCACCTGCTCGCCGATCTGCCGGTGCAGCGGCAGCGGGCTCGCGGGATCGAGGGCGATGCCGAGTGGCGGCGCGCGGCGGGAGCGATTAGCCCGAGGCATCTGAACTGGTCCAGTCACTTTTGGTCAAACCGGCTCTTTCACCTGATCCGTATCGCGGTGATTGTCCAGCCTCGAGCAACCCCTTTCCCGGTGCGCCCAAAGGTCATGTCATGAGCCCTCCCGATTCAGTCGATTCCCCCGCGAGCTATCCCGTCACCAACGTGAACAAGGTGAAGCGCGTCCACGACCGCGGGCGCTACGACAAGGAAACCATCCACGCGATCCTCGATGCCGCCCTGGTCTGCCACATCGCCTACGTGATCGACGGCCGACCCTACTGCACGCCGACCGGCTTCTGGCGCGAGGGCAGCCACCTCTACTGGCACGGCTCCTCGGCCAGCCGCATGATCCGCAGCCAGAAGGAAGGCGTCGACGTCTGCCTCACCGTCACGCATCTCGATTCGCTGGTGATGGCGCGCTCCGGCTTCCACCACTCGGTGAACTATCGCGCCGTCATGGCCTTCGGGAAGGCGCACGTGATCGACGCTCCGGAAGAGAAGCTGAAGCTGATGGACCGCTTCATCGACCGCATCTATCCCGGCCGCTCGAAGCTCATTCGCCAGCCGAACAAGCAGGAGTTCAAGGCGACGACGATGATCGGCATGGAGATCGAGACGGCGTCGGGCAAGATCCGCGACAAGCACGTCGCGGACGAAGAGGAAGACTACGAGGGCGTTCCCGCCTGGTCGGCTCTCTATCCGGTCACGCAGGTTATCGGCGAACCCTCCGACT
>JAUXST010000226.1 GCA_030679805.1 Reyranella sp.
GGTCGGAAGCCCTGCCCGAGACCGTGGACGCCGTGCGCCGCCGCGTGGCCGACGCCGAACTGGCGGCCGAGCATGCCGAGCAGATCAAGCTGGCCAGCCTCCACACCCCGCAGGCCGACCGCGACCGGCCGGTCGAGAAGCGCCTGCGCGCCGCGGTCGGCAATCTCGGGGTCTATGCCGTGTGTCTGGGCGTCGTTCCCGACGCCAAGGACCGCGCCGCGGTGGTGGCGCTGATGGCTGCAACCTTTCCCATGCTTAGCGCCTCGGAGATCGCTCGCGCGGTCGGGCCGGCGCCCTCGGCCGCGGCGCCCTCGGCCTAGGACCAGCGCTTCACCTTGCCGGTGTCGATGTCGAACGGGTCGAGCACGTGGCCGACGGTGTGGTCGATCACGTCGCGCACGCGATCCGTGCCGTCAGGCGCTCCGATTCGTATTGATCGTGGAGGAGCGCGCGCCATAGCGGCAACCATCGTTCGCAGATCTCGACGCGCGTCTCGACCTGGGACCTCAGTCGGGTCTGTCGGCCGGCGTCAGCGTTGCGGACCTCCGCCCGCGTCATGCCCCGGGCAAGCGCGTGGTAGGCGACTGCGAGGCTGAGTGCAAGCAGGTCTCGGAACCGCTCGAATGCCGAACGCACCGAAGTGCGAGGCAACGTCTTGGGGGCTGACCTCCGGTAGCGTCCGGCGGCGCCACTGAATCGAGGGGAGGCCTGATCGAGGGGAGGCCTACAAGCAAATTCGATACCACCGTTTGTCGTCCCCAAGTCGGTGCTCGAAGTCGCGCCCAAGGCATTCTCGCCTGCGTACTTGCAGTCTCGCGTCAGACTCCTGGGCACTCGTGGTTTCGGCCTTGGCCAAGATCCTTGAATGGCCGACAACCGCTCCCCGTCAGTCGACACGACGCTCACCAAACGAATGCCGCCGGGCCAATTCTCCGACTGAAGCAGCGTTGCCGCTATATCCAATTGGGTAATAGACGTTCGCCACGCCACTGTTAATCATGGCAAAATGCGTCACTCGCGATCTGTTTTGGCTAGATGCCCTCATCGGTGGATATAGAAACGGCCATCGATGAAATATACGAAGCCAGTGTCACTCCTGAGCGTTGGCATAAAGTATTGCATCGAATGGCGGAGATCAGCGACGCCGAAGGCACATTGCTGTTCACGTCGGGCTCCGGTGCGATGCGCTGGATGTCCTCGCCGAAAATCTTCTCGATCGTCAAGGACTGGATCTCGAACGACTGGGCGAAACGGAACACACGGGGACAACGCCTGATCTCGTTGCGCGAGCCCCGATTCCTGACCGACCTCGATGGCTCCACCCCCGAGGAACTTGAAAGCGAGCCTTTCTACAAGGAGTTCTTGAGGCCTCATGGGCTGGGCTGGTGTGTCGGTACGGCGATACGCTCGCCTTCAGGCGACAATTTCATCTTCTCCGTCGAGAAGGCCTACCAGAAGGGTCCCGTCAGTCGCGAAGCCGTCGACATGCTGGATCGCTTGCGACCGCACCTCGCACGCGCTGCCGCCTTGTCGACTTCCGTCGGACGCGAGCGCGCGAAGACCATCATCGACGTCCTGCAGGCCATCGGCATTCCCGCGGCCGTCTTGAAGCACAGCGCGCAATTGATCGTTGCCAACCAACATTTCCTGAGTTGCACGCCCAGCGTCCTGGTGGGACCCGAAGATCACGTGTCATTCGCAAATCCGAGGGCTCACACGGCTTTTGCCGAAGCGCTCGCCGCTTCCAATTCCAGGTCCACGACTGAGGGCAAGTGCTCGATCGTGATTCCGCGCCTGGGACAGAACCCCATGCTCATCGCCCATCTGCTGCCACTGGATGGTGCGGCGAAAGACGTCTTCAGCGATGCCAATTCGCTACTCTTGATAACGCACTTGATCGAACAAACGGCTCCGGATCCACAATTGCTCGTGGCCCTTTTCGACCTGACGCCCACGGAGGCGCGCGTCGCAAGTCTGCTGGTGGAAGGGAAGTCGGTAGAAGCCATCGCGCGCATGCAGGGCGTCGCCACGAACACGATCCGCATGCAACTCAAGTCCGTGTTCCACAAGACCGGCGTTCACCGCCAGGCACAATTGGTAAGCCTCCTCGCCCAAAAGCCCCTCGCTTGGCTGTCTGGTGCGAGTCGTTCTTAATTCGAAGGGTTGTGTGCCGTGTTGTTGGCCTGACGACCTTGGCCATGCTGGGCAGTTCGGCAGCAAAGATCGCGCCGCGACGACGGAAGGACGCCTGGTCGGGACCTAGGGGATGGCGTTATTCGCTCTGCACTTGCCGCAGCGGATGACGGTTGGGGGAACTTGGCCGGGCTGCACCGGCAAGGGATGCAATTCCCGTAATATTTTCTCAATGAGGACGTCACCGCAGGCGCCGCACAGATAGCTGACAGATCCGGTACCTCTCATAAGCGGACCGAGGCCGTCGAAGTCGATGACCCTCGTATTCGGATCGACGGTCTCGATGACCTGAAGCTTGTGGATGGACATCTATGGCCTTTGTTTTCTTGGTTGGCGACTCGAAGCCTGGCAGACGATGAGTTCGCCCTTGAGCATGTCAGCTCGCAAGAGATCCGCCTCGCTTCGTCGCACGAGGTGGTAACTCTAGGTTGATGTCAAACAGGATAACATACCCAAACGGGTATCGCGCGGCTCGTTGTTGGCTCGTTGCCCCCAACTGAATGCGGACTGCCATTTTCGTGCGCGACACGACGCGCCACGTACAAGCCCCGGAGACTGTTCTTTCGCGTGCCTTTCCGGACGACGAGAAAATAACGAGCAGTCCTATACCCGTATGGGTATTTCACCGGATTCGGCATCAACCTAGAAAATCAAACAACGATGCTGGGGGCGAAAGCGGAGCATTGCGATTCGAGTGGGACAGATATGCGGGTATTCGTCCTGGCAACCAGGTTGAGCTTGTTGAGGCCAGCGTCTTCAAGCGCGGAGATCGGCCCAGGCGATGGCTCCGCAGTCAACGGAGCCGAGACAATCGATGGACCTGTTTCGCCGCCGGCGATGCATCGCTCTGTCATTGGATTCCGACGAATCTGCTCCGCCCCGCTGAGCCTGGTAGATTTGGAGACGGGAATGTGGGGCATCCATGCCATTGTGATGATAGCGGTCGCGTCGCTCGTTCTGGTCCAGAGTTCGCACCGGGTTGCCGGTGAAGGTTTCTGGCGGGTGGAATGCCGCTTGGATCGAGACTCGCAGCAACGCAACTGTGAGGTCATCGGCGAGTCCCAAAGAGCAAACCCGGACCAGGCAGTCACACTGATATACGATGTCGGCAAGGAGAGGTTCCTGGGCTTTAGTCATCCTTCCCCCGCCCGCGTTGGCGCGCGTGTCGATTCTCACGAGCCGATCGAACTGTATCTGTGTACGGGGCGGGCCTGTCTGGTTCGTGGCGCGGACGCGCGCCGCCTGCTTCAGCAGATGCGGACGGGCTCTAGCCTGGTCATAGACTTCAACGGACCAGGCCTTTCGTCAGGCGTCCTTGAGATGTCCCTGGGAGGATTTGAAGACACCTACCAACGGGCGCTGGCGCACCTCGGTCGATAGGGCATGTCGAAAGCGACGGATTTCCCTTCCGACGGCGACCATCGGTCTGGCCGGTCGTTCCTGCCGGAAGCACCGGAAAAGCCGATGATCAGCCGCTTTTTCGGATCGTTCATGCGGCCAAGTGCAGGGTTATGCACAGACCGGGGAGGGCGCTTGATTCAGCGTGACTCGGCCCTGACTCGGAGTCAGAGTTTGTTGTCCGCAACCAGCTCGGAGGTCGCCCATGAGCACCGTGGACCACATCGAAGCGCTCAAGGCCAAGCACGCTTCCCTTGAGCAAGCGATCACGCAGGAAGTGAGACGGCCGCAGCCCGACGACGATGTCGTGTGCAGCCTCAAGAAGCGAAAGCTTCAGATCAAGGACGAGATCAACCGATTGAGCGCGTCACCGACCTCGCACTGAGGACGGCGCGTTCCGCTACGGCAGGCCCGCCCGGCGGGCGGGCGCCACGGCGGCGAACAGGCCGGGCGTGAACCCGCCGAGCGTACGGGTCACGATGCCGGCGTGACGCTCAATTCAGGACGATCAATTCAGCTTGTGCAGGTTGACCGTCCAGGTCGTCGGCCCAAACGTGCCGCCACGCGAGCTGCCGCTGCATTGCGCCACGTCGTCGGCGCCGCGTTGGCAGACGAGTTGGTCGGCATACCAGTGCGAACCGTCGTTGCAACTGGTGTCGGCGTCGCGCAGGCGCAGCACCGCGCCCTCGAAGCGCGCCTGCGCGCGCGTGCGGCAGGCGGTGCGACCGCGTCGCCATTCGAGTTGGCCGTTGCCGTTGGCGTCGAAGCAGTAGGACGACACGCCTGCCTGCTGCTGGCCGCGCTCGTGGCGGAACGGATCGGTGCGCCAGCATCCCTGGAGAAAGGACATGTTGTTGGTCGGGCTGGGCAGGCGCAGCCGGTCGTCGCCGGGCCGACGCACTGGTGCGGGTGGCGTTGGGGGCGGTGTCGGCGCGACCGTCTTCGGAGGCGTGGCGGGAGGCGTCGGTGGCGGCGCGACGGCAATCTGCGGCGGCTTCTTGGGCGGTTCCGGCGGCTTGCAATCGGCGATGCGCTTCTTGAGTTCGGCCTCGATCAGGTCGAGTTCGACCCGCAGCACCTTGGCGCGCGAGGCTTCCGTCGCGAGCGAGATTTTCAGCACTGGCAGCGGATCGGGCGGCGCCG
>JAUXST010000233.1 GCA_030679805.1 Reyranella sp.
TGTAGGCGCGCGCGATGGGATACTGCACACCCTGAATCTGGCCGATCGGCCGGCCGAACAGTTTGCGCTCCTTGGCATAGTTCACGGCCTTTTCGATGAACCAGCGCCCGTCGCCGATGCACTCCGACGCGATCAGCACGCGCTCGGCGTTCATGCCGCTCAGGATGTAGCGAAAGCCCTGCCCTTCCTCACCGATCAGGTTCTCGGCCGGCACTTCCATGTTGTCGAAGAACACTTCGGTGCTGTTGTGGTTCATCATCGTGCGGATCGGCCGGATGGTGAGTCCCTTGTTCAGCGTCGCACGCATGTCGACGAGGAACACCGAGAGCCCTTCCGTGCGCTTGGCGGACTGCTCGCGCGGCGTAGTGCGCGCCAGCAGCAGCATCAGGTCGGAATGCTCGGCGCGGCTGGTCCACACCTTCTGGCCGTTCACGACGTAGGTGCTGTTGTTCTTCTTCACCGCCGTGGTGCGAAGGCTCAGCGTATCGGTGCCGCTGGTCGGCTCCGTGACGCCGAAGGCCTGCAGCCGCAATTCGCCGGTGGCGATCTTGGGCAGGTAGCGTTCCTTCTGCTCCTTGCTGCCATGCCGGAGCACAGTGCCCATGATGTACATCTGGGCATGACACGCCGCGGCGTTGCAGCCGGCGTGATGGATTTCCTCGAGCACCGCGCTTGCCGCCGACAGGCCCAGCCCCGAACCGCCATATTCCTCGGGAATGAGAATTCCGAGCCAGCCCGCCTCGGTCAGCGCCTTCACGAACGCCGTGGGATAGCCGCGTTCACGATCGAGGTCACGCCAGTAGGCGCCGTCGAACTTCAGGCAGAGCTGGCGGACTGCACCGCGGATTTCAGGATGGGTCGGAGCGTAGGGATTTTCCATGGCGGCGCAAACTAGTCCGCTCCCTCCCTGCACGCAATGCGACCGAGTTCGTCGATCAGCGGGCCGTGAACTTCGGGCCCGAAGCCGTCGACCGTGGCCTCGCCGCGCGCCGTGACGCCATCGACCGCGCCTGCTTTTTCGACGATCGCGCGGGTGACCGTGAGGTCTCGTTCCGCCGTCAGGAATTTTGCGATGGTGGGCCTCCAGTCGGTGCGAAGCACCGCCAGCGCCGCCAACAGCCCGTAAGCTCCCCAGTTCGAGACTCCCGCGACGACGAGATGATCGCACGAGGTGACGCAGGCGATCTCGGCGCCGTTCGGCACCGTCCGCGCGATCAGGCCCGCCGGTAGCTTGCCCATGCCGATCTCGTTGCCGCCGTCGCCGACCGCGAGCTTCACCCAGGGGCCACCGAGGAACAGGTCGTCGAGCGGCGCCGTCCACGGCGAGACGTCGACGCCGCGCATGTTGCGCGGCCGGCCGTCGCCGCTGCGGCCGCAGCGCTCGATCGCGATGGCATGGCTGATGCCCAGGCGCTGCCACGCACTCAAAAGACGATCGAGGCCGGTCCGGTCGTCGACCCCTACTTCATCGACCGCGACTCCCCCACCGGCGGCCTCGACGGCCACGCGCACGGCTTCCGCGCAGGGCGTGTCGACGGCAATCCGGGCCGGCACGCCGCAAGCGGCGAGCGCCGCGGCGAGAAGCGCGGTGCCAACCGGGCCGTCGGTTTCAGGTGCCGCGACCTCGCCCCGAGGCACGAAAAAGCCGGTGATGAGGCCGACGCACGTAGCCCTCGACAACGCCCTTGCCGCGTCGCCTAGCCCGCCGGGATTGGCTGTGATGAGTTCCTGCGTTTTGCGGCCGACATCGCGGCAGACCAGAGCCTCGATGGCGGCAATCCGTTGAACCGACTCACTTTTCCTTGGCGACATACACTCCCGTCCATTCCGGCGGCGAGTCGCCGATCAAGCCCTCGATCCGCGCTCGCATCATTGCGTAGTATCCCTGCCGCCAGCCCGCCTTGCCGGCGGCAGCCTCACAGGCATCGACCAATGCCAATGCCTGGGCAAAAGCGCCAGCGCGATAGCGTGACAGGAATGCCGTCTGTTGCTCTTTCAGTGTCTGGAAGTCCGGCGTCTGCGCCCTCGCGGCGTCGCCCAGCAGCGCGTAGATGTCCTCCGGCTCGGTCTTTCCCTTTACCATCACCAGATCGAGTTCGAGTGTCGCGAAGTCGGCGACTTGTGCGGCTGTATTGCTCCCAACGATGATCCCGACCGCATAGGTCTTGCACAGCCCTTCGAGACGGGAAGCAAGATTGACTTCGTCGCCGAGGCACGAATACGTGAAGCGCTGCGACGATCCGAAGTTTCCCACCGACGCGGGGCCGGTGTTCAGGCCAACGCCGATATTCACCTGGATGTGGCGGCGACCCTCTGCGTCGGCCTCGGCTTTCCACTCCTCATTGAGAACGACAAGCCGCGCCTGCATCGCGAGCGCCGTGCTGCAAGCATGCGCGGCGTGGCCTTCGACCGACAGCGGAGCATTCCAGAACGCCATGATCGCATCGCCCATGTACTTGTCGATCGTGCCCTGGTTGCTGAGAATGAGGTCTGTCATCGGCGTCAGGAAGCGATTCATGAATCGCGTGAGGCCCGGCGGATCGAACTGCTCGGAAATCGTGGTGAAGCCGCGAACGTCCGTGAACATAACGGTGATCTCGCGCATCTCGCCGCCCAGCTGCAGCAGCTCGGGGTTTTGCGCGAGCTGCTCCACCACGGCAGGTGACAGATAGTGTGAAAACGCTCCGCGGATCTCGCGCCGGTCACGTTCCGCCCGCATGAAGGACAACGCCGAGCCGCTGACATAGATCACCGCCAGCGTGGCCGGCGGATAGACCGGGTCGAACAGCGTCTGCAGTTCCGAATAGGCAAACCACGGAATCAGGATACCGGCACTGATGAACACCACGGCGACCACGGCCATCTTGGCGGCCGACAATCGCGGCAGCAGCCACACAAAGAGCAGCCCGACCGCCGCGAGATAGAGAAATTCGGCGCCATGGCCCCAATCCGGCCGCGCCAGGAACTTCTGTTCGATCATCTGTTCCAGGAGTTGCGCATGAATCTCCACGCCGGGCACGGCTTCCTGGATCGGCGTGTTGCGTATGTCCTTGAGTCCGGTTGCACTCGTGCCGATCAACACGATCCGGCCCTCGAGCTCGCCCGCCGGCACTTGATCGGCGAGGACCGTCTTAGCCGAAATGAATCTCCGCTCGTGATGGCCGGTGTCCCAAAGCGCAATCCTTCCCCGATCGTCCGTCGGCACCAGCACATCGCCGGTCTTGATGGAAACGATCCCGGTGCTCTGGCCAAAGGACTCCTCACCGCTGGCGCCGGATGACTTGATCAAATAGGTGCTCGCTCCCTGCGCAACCCGCAGCGCCTCCATCGCGATCGACGGAAAAACGCCTGTCTGGTCCTTGAGGCGGAACATCAAAGGCACACGGCGAACGATTGCGCTCTCGCGGGCGGTGTTGACGGCACCGTTGCCCTTGGCCGCCGCCACCAGCTGCTCCAACGACCTCACAGTGCCGAGCTGCATGGGCAGAAACCGAGCGGGGTCGTCGCCGGCAAAGGCAACACCGAAGAATCGGCGCGGCGGATCCTTGCTGCCCTTTGGGTCGAAGCCGAAACCGGCAATGACTCGTGACTTTCCGATCGCGGCCGCAAAGGTCGCGTCGTTGTCTTGCGTCGACGCGAGCCGTCGAGCGGCTTCCGGATTGCCAAATCCGCCCAACGTGGCCGCCATCCCGCCGGCCGACGAACGGTCGGCCTCTGCGAAGATCACATCGAACGCTATGGCCGCGGCGCCCTGCTTGGTGAGTTTTTCCACGAGCTGGGCGATGACGTTGCGCGGCCATGGCCACTGCCCGTGGGCGGCGAGCGCGGCTTCGTCGATGTCGACGATGCGTACGGGCGTTTCGGGTGAATATTCGCGAGGCTGAATTTGCTGAAAAGCGTCGAAGGCCACGCTACGCAAGTTTTGAAGCGGCCCTGGATCGGCCGCACGCACGAAGAGCGCACCGACCAGAACCAGCAGTGCCACGACGAAGGGAGCACGCTGCGCATTCTTTCGGCCGAACAACCAGCTCATGCGCATCGGATGACATCCCCTCCCGAGGGGACTTTAGGGAACGGCGTGCGTTAAGCCAAATGGACACCTGCTCGAGCAGCGGCACCGCACGTCGCAACACTTCGACGCAATCCCGGAACGTTTGCCTCTCCGCTTCGACGATGACGGTGCAGCCATCGGCATGGTCTTCGCGCCGGCTGCGAAGGCAGTCCCCCCCTTGGCGGCTGCGCCTGCCCGCGCCGAGCCACGTACATCGAAGCAGAAGCCCGAAGAGTCCCTGCTTAACTTTGCAGCCCTTGAGCAATCTTAAGCCCCTGTATTTACTCACTTTTTTCGGAAATAGGGAGTAAATAAGAACGACGTCGAACTGAAACTTAACCCATCGTTTGGCGTTGGCTCGGGCCTGCCAGACTAGGTGGTCAAGTATGACACCCAAGGCTCCGTGGCGAGCTGGATTCCTGTCGATCGTGCTCCTCCTTGTTGGGATCGGGGCGAGCGCACAGTCACTGCCTGCCCAAAGCCAGTTGCAATCGCCGGTCGCCGCGACAGATGCGATGCGCGCGCTCTACGATGTCGCCTTTCAGGAAACGCTTCGCAAGCCCGCCGACCCCGCCACACTCGTGGGCTTCGCCGAAATCGCCATCAGGGTCGGCGATCTCGAAGGCGCGATTTCAGCGCTCGACCGGCTATTGCTCATCGACGGCGATCAGCCCGACGTGAAGCTCGAGCTCGGCGTTCTGTACTTCAGGCTCGGATCTTTCGAGGCCGCCCGGAACTATCTCGAAGAAGCGCGGACTTCCGGGCGTGCTTCGGCCGCCGTCAAGGATCGGGCGGCCGCATTCATCAAGGAAATAAAACGTCCCTGACCGAAGGCGCCCCCGCGCAGCCGGGGTTTTGCGTCCGCGATGAACGACCGGCCGGCATCTGTCGAATGAGAGGATGACATGGCGACCTTTGGCACCCGGATTCTCGCGGGTGTAGTTATCGGACTGTTCGCGGCCTCGCCTTCCTGGGCGCGCGTGGGCGTGGCCTCCGTCGTCGACGGCGAGCCAAAGGGCCTGCTGCCCGAGGGCGCAGAGCGCGTACTTCATGTCGGCAACGACATGGCCTCCAATGAACGCGTCACCACCGGTGCAAACGACAAAGCGCATATCGTCTTCCTGGACGGATCCTCCCTGACGGTCGGACCGAACAGCGCACTCACGATCGACAAGTTCGTCTACGACCCCGAACGCAAGACCGGCAACCTGACTTTGAATGCGTCGCGCGGGGTCTTTCGTTTTGTCGGCGGGGCGATCAGCAAGAACGCCGAAGTCACGATCAAGACGCCGGCCGCGACCATGGGCATTCGCGGCGGCATCGCCACTTTCGCGGTCGCCAATAACGGCGCCACCACAGTCAATCTCCTGTTTGGGCAGTCTCTCACCGTGACCACCCCGGGCGGCACGACGACCTTGACGCAACCGGAAACAAGTACCCAGGCGCCAGGTGGGAATGCGCCACCCACGCCGCCGGCACCGGTCCCGCCGGGTGGACCCGGCAACAACAATTCCTTCCAGCAGACCGCAGGAGCAGGAAATCAGCCCGGCGGCGGCCAAGGCAATGGCCCTCCCGGGGCCGGCGGAGGCCGGCCATCGGCGGCCTCGATCGGTGCGGTGTTCGCAAACTCGGGATTGAGCCGCGCCAACTCGGCGATCGCACCGGCGGCGGCCTTGGCAGCTGTTCCCGCGACTCAGCAGGCCCAGTTGAAGACTGCGGTCGCTCCAACACCGGTGGCTACGCAACAGGCCGGCGGCGCGCAGCAAGCAGGCGGACCGCAATTGGCCGCCGGTCCTCAACAGGGCAGCGGCCCCATGCAAGCAGTGGGGCTGTTGCAAGGTGCCAGTTCTTTGCAAGGCGTTGGGCCAATGCCAGGGGCCGGACCGGTTCCGGGCGTCGGCTCGTTGCAGGGTGCAGGTCCTATCCTAGGTGCGGCACCCACTCAGGCCATCGGCCCGGCACCCGGTCCCGCAGGACTGGCCGGCCTCGCCGCGCCACAGGCGTCGGGCACGCCGCTGCCCACTCTCGCGCTAGCGGCTCCCGGGGGGCCTGCCCTGACCAATATCACCACCCTCAACATGCTGTTGGCGAACATCATGGCGGGCCCGAACCCACCGAGCCCCGCGGTCATTGCCCTGCTTGTCAACTCGCTGACGATGACATCCGCGACGGCGTCGGATCCGGGGCCTGCCCCGCCGGCTCCTGCACCGGTTTCGACGACTCCGATAGCGCCCACGACACAAACTCAAGTTTCTCAGCCCACTCTGATACAGCAGACGCAGACCCTTCCTGCGCAGACCTACAATTCGACGTGTCAGTCGCAGACCAGTCAGACCAATTGCTAGCGGGGATAACGGGATCCTGACGCTGTCTTGATGCCGGGAAGCGAAGCAACGCTGTCGCGTTTGAGCAGTGCCGAAAATCGCTTTCGATTGTCTCTTTACGGAGCGACGCCCACCAAGCCAAATGGCGCACCTTGTCCGCCCCCACCTCTTCGACGCTCCTCGGCATCTACGCCAGAGTGGCCGCCCTCGTGTTGTTCGCCACCCTGGATGCCATGGTGAAGTGGCTTGGCGGCACGTATGGGCCGTTCCAGATGATGCTGTTTCGCAGCACTGTAGCCCTTGTGCCGCTCTATTTTCTCGTCCGCGGCGCAGGCGGCATCCGGCGTATCCGCAGCAGCCGGCCGATGCTGCAGGCGTTGCGCATCGTGGCGGGCTTCGGCAGCCTGTTGGGCTTCTTCTACGTCTTTCCGCGCATGCCGCTGGTCGACGCCTATGCCATCTCGTTTGCCGCCCCTCTTTTCATGGTGGCGCTGTCCGTTCCCATCCTCGGCGAGGTGGTGGGCTGGCGCCGCTGGTGCGCGGTCGCGGTCGGCTTCGCTGGTGTGCTCATCATGCTCGAGCCGTGGAACATCTCGGTGCACTGGATTTCGCTGGTCGTTCTGCTCGCCACACTGAGCTACTCGCTCTCAACGGTGGTGACCCGTCTGGTCAGCCGCCACGACCACGACGCGGCGACGATATTCTGGTTCTGCCTGTTCGCCGCCGTAGTTTCGCTGATTGGTGCGATCCCGGACTGGAAGTGGCCGCCGCTCGGCGACTGGTTCTGGCTCTGCTCACTGGGCATCATTGGCGGCATTGGCCAGATCCTGGTGACACGGGCGCTGCGCTTGGCACCGATGTCCGTGCTGGCACCCTTCGACTACAGTTCCATCGTGCTGGCGATGCTCTACGGCTACCTCTGGTTCAAGGAACAGCCGTCGCCGATGGTCTGGTACGGCCTGCCACTGGTGATCGGCTCCGGCCTCTATATTCTCCACCGCGAGCGGGTGCGCTCACGCGCGCAGGCATCGGAGGAAGCGTCATGACGCCCGAGCAAGCTGTCCGGGACTTCTACGACCGCGTCTGGAACCGCATCGACAAGGCGGCGATTCCCGAGCTTTTCCATCCCGATTTCACCTTCCGCGGCTCCCTGGGTCCGACCACAGTGGGTCATGCCGCCTTCGCGGCCTATGTCGACATGGTGACCGGCGCCCTGGCCGACTACCGATGCACCATCCGGGACCTGGTTGTGGAGGGCGGTCGCGCCTTTGCCCGTATGCGCTTTGAGGGCATTCACCGCGGTCCCTTCATGGGCTTTGCGCCCACCGGAAAGCCCGTCGAATGGGCCGGTGCGGCCCTGTTCACGCTGAAAGACGGCAAAATCGCCGATCTTTGGGTTTTAGGTGACGTCCATGGCCTGATAGAGAGCCTGACCCGCAATGCCAAGCATTGACGAACCGGCCTTCCAACCACATCTTGTAAGCATGACCGACACCACCTTCTCTGTGACCGAGAGCGCCGCCAAGCGGATTGCCTTTCTGGCTTCCAAGGAAGCCAAGCCCGTCATGATGCGGGTGGCCGTGCTGGGTGGCGGCTGTTCGGGTTTCCAGTACAACTTCTCCTTCGAGGACGCCCGCAGCGACGACGACCTCGTGATCGAGCGTGACGGTGCCGCCGTGCTGGTCGACAGCACCTCGCTGGAGCTGCTCAAGGGCAGCCAGCTCGACTACGTCGAGGAAATGGTCGGCGCCTCCTTCCAGGTGAAGAACCCGAACGCGACCTCGTCCTGCGGCTGCGGCAACTCCTTCAGCGTGTGATCCGGCCGCGATGAAGATCGCGACCTGGAACGTCAATTCCGTCCGCAAGCGGACTGGGAACCTGGTATCGTGGTTACAGCGCGCCAAGCCCGATGTCGTCGTCCTCCAGGAGATCAAGGCCCAAGAGCCGCAGTTTCCCAAGCTCGAGGTCGAGGCCGCGGGCTACAAGATGGCGATCGTGGGCCAGAAGGGTTTTAACGGCGTCGCCCTTCTCTCTTTGCACCCGTTCGACGTTACGGCGCTCGCCCTGCCCGGCCATGTCGACGACGAGCCGGCACGCTATATCGAAGGTCGTGTGTTCACGCCGCGCGGTCCTCTGACCGTGGGCGGCATCTACCTGCCCAACGGCAATCCCATCGGTACCGAGAAGTTCACCTACAAGCTCGCCTGGATGGAGCGCCTGCTCGGCCACGCCCGCACCCTGCTCGCCCGCGAGGAGATGTTCGTCCTGGGCGGCGACTACAACGTCTGCCCCACCGAAATCGACGTCTACGATCCGAAGGCCTTCGCGAACGACGCTCTCTGCCAGCCCGAGTCGCGGGCAGCTCTGCGCAAGCTTCTCAATATCGGCCTGACGGACGCTGTCCGCGCCTTTCATGCCGACAGCGAGTGCTACACCTTCTGGGACTATCAGGCCGGCGCCTGGCAGAAGGGCAACGGACTCAGGATCGATCACCTGCTGCTCTCGCCGCAGGCAGCCGATCGGCTCGCCGCCGTCGGCATCGACAAGGCCGAGCGCGGCAAGACCGAGCCATCGGACCACGTTCCTGTCTGGTGTGAATTGGACGTCTCAGCCTAGGCTTTACTCTGCGCCGGCGCCGATCACGCCGCCGTCGGCGATGATGCACTGGCCGCAGACGAAGGCGCCGGCCTTCGAGGCGAGGAATACCGCGACGCCGCCGATGTCATCGGGCTGGCCGATGCGCTTCAGCGCCGCCTTGTTTTCCTGGGCGCTGCGGATCTGCGGATTGTCCCACAGCGCCTTGGCGAAGTCGGTCTGGATCAGACCGGGCGCGATGGCGTTGACGCGGATGTTGTGCTTGCCCCACTCCATGGCGAGTGACTTCACCAACGACAGGTCGGCCGCCTTCGACATGTTGTAGGCGGCGATATGGGCCGAGCCAACCAGCGCGCCGATCGAGGACACGATGATGAAGGCGCCGTCCTTGCGCTCGGCCATCTCGGGCCCGACCATGTTCATCAGCCAGAGGTTCGACATCACGTTGTTCATCATGATCTTCTGGAACACTTCCTCCTTCAGGCCCGTGAGCGGGCCGAAATAGGGATTGGAGGCGGCGTTGCAGACCATGATGTCGATCTTGCCGTAGGCCTTGCGCGCCTCGGCGACCAGGTTCTCGAGTTGGGCCCTTTCGGAAATGCTGGCGGCCACGGCGGTTGCTTCTCCGCCCCTCGCCTTGATGCCCTTCACGACTTCCTCGCAGGCCGGCAGCTTGCGACTGGAGACGACGACCTTGGCGCCGTGCGCGGCCATCTGCTCGCAGATCGAGCGGCCGATGCCACGGCTGCCGCCGGTGACGACGGCCACCTTGCCCTTGAGATCGAACATCATCTTGCGTCCCCTGACTTCGCTTTTGCCGACCTTAGCGGCGCGCGGGTGAACAGCGCAATCAGCTCAATATGCGGCGACCACAGGAACTGATCGATCGGCAGCAGTTTCTCCAGCCGGTATCCGCCGGCCTGGAGGGTGTGCGCGTCACGCGCGAAGCTGCCGGGATCGCAGGAACCGTAGACGATCCGCGTCACCTTCGAGCGCGCGAGTTCGACCGACTGCGCCGCGGCGCCCGCGCGGGGCGGATCGAGAACCACCGCATCGAAGACGTCGAGTTCGGCCGCCATCAGCGGATTGCGGAACAGGTCTCGGTGCACCGCCGTCAACTTGCCGCCGCCCAACCTTCGGCCCGACGCCTCGACCACCGCCACCGACGGCTTGTCGCTTTCGTAGAGTGTCGCGCGCCACGGTCGCCCGGCGGTGAGCGTTCCGATGCCCGCGAACAGGTCGGCGACGCGCCGGGCGTCGCCGATCCACGAAACGACGGCCTCGCGCATCGCCTGTTCCGCCCGCCGCGTCGCCTGCAGGAAGGCGCCCGGCGGCGGCTCCAAAGTCGCGTCTCCGAACACGAGACGTGGCTGGCGGCGCGTGACCAGCGGCTCCGCGGTCGCCCGATCGCCCCAGCTGAGACGCGCCAGATCGGCACTCTCGGCGAAGGCCACGAGCTTCTGGTTGCTCTCGAGCGACAGGGTGAACCGCTTGTGCGGCCGCACCAGCACGTCAAGGCCGGCATCGGTGTCGTTCACGATGGCATCGGCAGACCCGCCCTCGGGCAGAATGCCGGCCAGCACGGTGCGCAGGGAAGGCAACAATGCCGCGAGCTTCGGCGTGACGACGAAGCATTCCTCGACATCGACGATTTGCTGGCCGGCGCGTTCATGGAAGCCGGCAACCGCCCGTCGCCCCTGGCGGCGCACGACAAAGTCGGCGCGCCTCCGCTCATTCGGCAAGCCGGCAAGCGTCGGCTCGAAGGCCGGTGCCGCAACGCCGCGCTGCGTCAGCGCCCGCGCGATCAGCTCGTTCTTCCAGCCGGCGTAGATGTCGCGACGCCAGTGCTGCAGGGCGCAGCCGCCGCAGACCGTGAAATGCTTGCAGGGAGCGGGTTCGCGATGACGGGACGGCGCCAGCACCTCGACGAGATCGGCGACGATGCCCTCGCCGCGCTTGTCGCGCGGTTCGGCCTCGACGATCTCGCCCGGCAAGGTGAACGGCACGAAGTAGCGCTGTCCGTTCTCTTCCGCGACCCCGTCGCCGCGCGCGCCGATCTCGAGGATGTTGAGCGTGACCGTCACGCTACGCTCAGCCGAGCCAGCTCTTAGCCGGCCTCATTTCGCCGACCAGCAGGCCGACGACGTTCTTGATCGCGGGATGAAGGATCTCGTCACGCTGGTCCGCGGGCAGGACGCCGAGATGGTCGAGGAGCGCCGCCATCGCGACCTCGGACGCGCGGCCGGCGCCGTCCCACATCTTGATCGCGACGCCGAGGCCTAAGGTCGGCAGCATGGCGCAGAACACGCCCTCCGCGCCGGTCTTCACCTGGGCCACGCCGGGCAGCGCGGCGTTGATGCGGGTGCAGAACCGGCCGCTGCCCGCCACCATGAAAGGCTCGGCGTTCATCGCGGTCCGGATGCGGGTCGCTGCTTCGGCATGCTTGTTCGACAGACGTGACGGCTCGGCCATGCTGGCCATCGCCCGTGCCAGGCATTTAAGCGGTGTCGCCAGCGTGGGGATGCCGCAACCGTCGGTGCCGTGGGGAAAGGCATGGGCATCGGTGCCGCAGAGGTCGCTCATGACGTCACGCAACCGACGTTGCACCGGGTGGTCGTAATTGATGTAGCCCCTGGTCGGCTCGCCATATTGCACGGCCGTGGTCAGGAAGCCGCTGTGCTTGCCCGAGCAATTGTTGAAGGCGGCCGTCGGCGCCGCGTTGGCGCGTATCAGCGCTTCGACGGTCTGCGGCAGGCGCGGCGCATGGGTGCCGCATTCCAGATCGCTCTCGCCCAGGCCGACTTTCTTGAGCCAGGCGCGCACGGTCTCGACGTGGCGCGGCTCGCCGTTGTGCGAGGCGCAGGAGAGCGCGATATGCTCGTTGCCAAGCCCGAAGCGCTCGACCGCGCCGCTTTCGACGAAGGCCATGGCCTGGATCGGCTTGTTGGCGGATCGCGGCAGGACGGGCGCGTCGATGTCCCCCCACGAGGCCACGACCGTGCCGTCGGCCTTGACGACGGCGGCGATGCCTTCATGCCGGCTCTCGACCACGGGGCCCCGCGTGACTTCGATGACGACTGCATTCTTGCTCACGCGCTGCGCTCCAGTTTGACGACGGTGATGTTGTCCTGATGGTTCTTGGCCGCGGCCAACACGGCCTCGACCAGATCGTTGGCCGATCGCGCCGCTCCGGCCACGATCTGCTCGGCGGTCAGGGTCTGTACCCCGTCGCTGCACAGCAACAGCCTGTCCCCAGGTCCGAGCCGGCGGCTGCCCTTGTCGATCAGGGTCAACGGATCGCCCATGACCGCCTCGCGCAACGTGTGGCGGCCGGGATGGTGCTCGGCCTCTTCCGCCGTCAGCATGCCGCGCTCGACCAGGGCATCGATCTGCGGCGCCATCGAATGATCGGCATTCAATCGCACGAGCTTGCCCGCCGTCACGAGATAGAATGGTGAGTCGCCGACGCTGATCCAGCGGACCTCGTCGCCGCGAACCTGAGCTGCTACGACCGTGGCGCCCATGCCGTCGAGTTCGGGCTTGCCTTGGGCGCCGACCCGCACCGCCTCGTTGGAACCCTGCAGGCCGTCGGCCAGGGCGCCGCCCTGCTCGACCGCATGGACGAAGGCCTCGACGGCGAGCTTGCTCGCCACGGCGCCGCCCGCGTGACCGCCCATGCCGTCGGCTACGATGGCCAGCAGCGAGCCGTCACCCAGCGTGACCAGCGCCCAGCTGTCTTCCTGGTAGGGCCGCTTGCCCTGGTGCTGGCTGCCCTCGCCCCGCCACTGCGCCGACATGCCTAATGCCAGACCGCCGGCAGCTTGCTGAGGCCGCGTAGCGTGAAGCTCCGCCGCCACGCCGGCGCGCCCTTCTCCGGAAGTTTCAGGTTGGGCAGGCGCTCGACCAGCGCCGTGAAGACCAGCTCGGCCTCGAGACGCGCGAGCTGGGCGCCCAGGCAATGGTGGATGCCGCCGCCGAACGACAGCGGCCGGATGTTCTGGCGGCCGACGTCGAGCCTGTCGGGATCGGGGTACTGCGCCGGATCGCGGTTGGCGGCGCCCAGTAGCATGACCACACTCTCGCTCGGCTGCAGCGTCACGCCGCCCACCGTCACCTCGGCGTTGGTGACCCGGCCGGTAAGCTGCACCGAGGAATCGAAGCGCAGCAGCTCGTCGATGGCGTTGGCGATCAGCGACGGATCGGCCTTCAGCCGCTCCCACTGATCGGGCTGGCGATGCAGCGCCAGCAGGCCGTTGCCGATCAGGTTGGTGGTGGTCTCGTGGCCAGCGCCGAACAGCAGGCCGATGTTGGCCTCCAGTTCCGCGGCCGTCAGCTTGTCGCCCGCCTCCTCGGCCCGCACCAGTTCAGTCGTGAGATCGTCCTTGGGCTCGCGACGGCGCAGCTCGCAGAGCTGGTTGAAATAGACCCCGGCCATCTTGGTGTTCATGTTGGCCTGGTCGAGTTCGGCGCGGGTCATCGGCACCGGCTCGAGGATGCGGCCGTTGATGTTGCTGCCGGCCAGGAACGGCGCGCGATGTTCCTCGGGGATGCCCAGCATGTCGCAGATCACGATCACCGGCAGGCGGTGAGCTAGGTCGCGCATCACGTCCATCTCGCCCTTGTCCGCGACACGATCGAGCTGTTCGTCGACCAGCGCCCGGATGCGCGGTCGCATGTCGGCGACGCGGCGGGCGGTGAAGGCCTTGGTTACCAGGCCGCGCAACCGCGTATGATCGGGTGGATCCTGCACCAGCATGGTGTTGGCGAGGCTGGCGATCGCCGGCTCGTCCATCCGGTCGGTCCCGTAGCGGCGTATGTTGTTGCCCGCGAAGTCCTTGCCGAAGCGGCGGTCGCGCAGCGCGAACGCCATGTCCTCGTAGCGCGTCATCAGCCAGAAGCCCTGCGGCGTCTTGAACACCGGCGCTGTTTCGCGCAGCGCCCGATAGAACGGATAGGGATCGGCGATGAAGGCAGGATCGAGCGGATCGAAGGCAGGCGGGGCGCGATCCTGCGCCGGCGGGGTCATGTCGTTCATGCCACTTTCTCTAGCATGAACTCCCTTGCGGCGCGACCGAACTGGACCCTAGCATCGCCCGTATGTTTGCACTGACCCAGGGCCTGCGCCGCGCCGTCCAGACCAAGCCGAACGGCATCGCCACGCGTTTCGCCGGGCGACGACGCAGCTGGCAGGAGTGTGTCGAGCGCGTGAGCCGCATTGCTGGCGCACTATCCGCACTAGGCGTGCGCCGCGGCGACCGGGTCGCCATCCTGGCGCTGAACAGCGACCGCTATTTCGAGCTGATGTACGCCATCCCCTGGATCGGCGCCGCCATGGTGCCGCTCAACACGCGGCTCGCGGCCCCCGAGATCGAGTACATCCTGGCCGACTCGGGCGCCGTCGCCCTGTTCGTGGACGGCGCGATGGCCCATCACCTGACCGCGCTCGACGGCAAGATGCCGGCGGTGCGCGAGGTCGTCTGGCTCGACGACATCGCCTCGCCCGAGGGCATCCTGCGCTTCGAGGACCTCGCAGCCTACGAGGCAGCCGACGATGTGGGCGCCGCTAACGACGATCTCGCCGGCCTCTTCTACACCGGCGGCACGACGGGCCGTTCCAAGGGCGTGATGCTGACGCATACCAATCTGGTGGTGAATGCGCTGAATGGCGTGGCCGGCATCGGCTTCACCGCCGACACGGCCTACATCCATTCCGGCGCGATGTTCCATCTCGCCGACGGCGCCTCGACCTTCGGCGTCACCCTGTCGGGCGGCCGTCACGCCTTCGTGCCCCGCTTCGAGCCCGTCGAGGTCCTGCAGACCATCCAGACCGAGAAGGTCACTCACGCGCAGTTCGTGCCGACCATGATCAACATGCTGGTGAACCACCCGCGCTTTTCCGAGTTCGACATCTCCACCCTCTCCTTCATTCTCTATGGTGCGTCGCCGATGCCCGAAGGCGTGCTGCGCAAGGCCCTCCAGGTGATGCCGCATGTCCGCCTGATGCACGCCTACGGCATGACCGAGGCGGCGCCGATCGTGACCCTGCTCGACCCGCGCTACACGACGCTCGACGGGCCCTTCGCCGGCCGGCTGAAGTCGTGCGGCCAGGCCGCCCTCGCCTGCGAGGTGAAGGTGGTCGATGTCGATCGCAAGCCGGTACCCAACGGCACGGCGGGCGAACTTGCCATCCGCGGCGCCAACATCATGAAGGGTTACTGGAACAAGCCCAACGAGACCAAGGCGGTGCTCGAGAACGGCTGGTACTATTCCGGCGACGGCGCCACCATGGACGACGAAGGCTTCGTCTATATCGTCGATCGGCTGAAGGACATGATCATCTCGGGCGGCGAGAACGTCTATTCGGCCGAGGTCGAAAACGCAATCTCGCTGATACCCGGCGTCAGCGAAGTCGCGGTGATCGGCGTTCCCGACGAGCAGTGGGGCGAACGCGTCCACGCCATCATCGTGCGCAAGCAAGGCTCCAACCTGAGCCAGGAAGAGGTGATGGAGCATTGCCGCCAGCAGATCGCAGGCTACAAATGCCCGCGTAGCGTCGACTTCCACGACACACCCCTGCCGCTCTCGGGTGCGGGCAAGGTGCTGAAGCGGGAGCTGCGCGAGCCCTACTGGAAGAACTTCACCAAGGCGGTGAACTGACATGCCCGGAGTGCCTCCCTATTACGATTGGATCGCCCATCACGCCGGCCGCCGGCCGGCCACGCTCGCCATCCACGACCTGCAGACAGCGCGGAAATTCACCTATGCCGATCTCCATCGCCGCACTGACCGGCTGACCGCGGCGCTGGTGGCGCTGGACATCGTCCGTGGCGATCGCGTCGCCCTGCTCGCTCCCAACTGCGCCGAGTACTTCGAACTGCAGTTCGCCTGCGGGCGCCTCGGCGCCATCATGCTGCCGCTCAACTGGCGGCTCACCGTACCGGAACTCGAATACATCCTGGGCGATTCGACGCCCAAGCTGCTGATCCACGACAAGGCTTTCGCCCTGCAGGCGGCGGCCCTCTCGAAGCACCGGCTAGAGATCGATCACGACCGCACCGATAGCGCCTACGAACAGGCCCTCGCCGCGGCTCCCGCCGCACGGCCGCCTGCGTCGCTCACGCACGACGACATCGCCATGGTGATGTACACCTCGGGCACCACCGGCCATCCGAAGGGCGCGATCATCACCCACGGCATGGTGTTCTGGAACTGCGTCAACCTCGGCATCCCGGCCCTCATAACGCCCGAGACCGTGCAACTCGTGGTCCTGCCGCTGTTCCATACCGGCGGCCTCAACTGCTATGCCAACCCAGTGCTGCATGCTGGTGGCACGCTCCTGATCATGCGCGCCTTCGATCCCGGCCAGGCACTCGATTATCTCTCGGACCCGGCCTTCGGCATCACCCACTTCTTCGCCGTCCCGGCGCCCTACCAATTCATGATGCAGCATCCGAAGTTCGCGGATGCCGACCTCTCGCGCCTCAGGATCGCCGGCGTCGGCGGCGCGCCCTGTGCGCTCTCCATCCTGGAAACCTGGACGGGCCGAGGCGTGCCGCTGGTACAGGGCTGGGGCATGACCGAGACCAGCCCGGCCGGCACCATGCTCGATGCCGCCGACGCCATCCGCAAGCTGGGCTCGGCCGGCAAGGCGATGATGCATACCGCCATACGCATCGTCGACGACGAGGGTCACGACGTGCCCGTGGGCGGCATCGGCGAGCTTCTCATCAAAGGCCCCAACATCACACCGGGCTACTGGAACAAGCCCGAGGCCACGAAGAGTTCCTTCACCGACGGCTGGCTGCACACCGGCGATGCCGCGCGTCAGGACGAGGAAGGCTTCGTCTATATCGTCGACCGCTGGAAGGACATGTACATCTCGGGCGGCGAGAACGTCTATCCAGCCGAGGTCGAGAACGTCCTGTTCCAGCTACCGCAAGTGGCCGACGCTGCCATCATCGGCGTGCCCAACGAGCGCTGGGGCGAGGTCGGCATGGCGATCATCGTGCGCAAATCCGACGAGACACTGGAGGAAGGCGACGTCATCCGCCATTGCCTCGCCAGGCTCGCCAAATTCAAGGTGCCGCAGTCGGTCGCCTTCGTAGAAGTGCTGCCGCGCAACGCCACTGGCAAGGTGCTGAAGCGCGAGCTGCGTCTGCAGTTCGGCTCCTGAACCAGCGGCCCCTAAACCAGAGGAACGTAGTCGTATTCGCCGACACCCTGCAGGATCAGGAAGGTGAGCGACGTCTCACCTGCGTTCGTCACCAGATGCGGCCGGCCGGCCTTGGCGACGTAGCTCTCGCCCACGCCCAGCCGCACCTCTTCCTTGGGATCCTGCAGGAAGAGCCGCATCTTGCCCTCCAGGACATAGAAAGTGTCGCTGATGTTGGTATGGAAGTGCCACGGCACGGTCTGGCTGGGCGAGAGCTGCAGCTCGCTGATCCGGAACCCGGGGCGTTCGGCGTGGCGCGCCCGGCGCTCGACCTCGTAGAGATGGCTGGCGTCCTTGACGGCTTCGAGTTTCCCCTCCGCTTTCATGAGTCACCTCCGTCGCATCGCTCAGGGAGTCACGCTACCGCCTTCAACGCCTTGATACACTTTGTTTTTCGTCCTGCGACCGGAGTCGGCCGGGGAGTCGCCGGGTGTCGAAAAACAAAACTCCTTTTTCCCCATGCGCCTCTCCAACGCGCTGTGCCGCCGGCACTTAAAGCCTTATGAACGATGTGCAAGATCCAAACAGGATATTAGTAGGGAATAATAGGAAAGTCAATGCTCACCATCTACGGCGTCTACCGTTCCCGCGCCTCGCGCAACATCTGGCTGGCCAACGAACTCGGCCTGCCCTTCAAGCACGTGCCGGTGATCCAGCACTATCGCCTGCCCGACGCGGCGGCGTCCGGCACGCCGCTGAACACCCGGTCGCCCGAGTTCCTGAAGGTGAACCCCAACGGCCACATCCCCTCGATCGAAGACGACGGGCTGGTCCTGCACGAATCACTGGCGATCAACCTCTATCTCGCCAAGAAGCACGGCGGCCCCTTCGCCCCGGCGACCGTCGCCGAGGACGGCGAGATGGGCATGTGGGCGCTGTGGGCGGCCACCGAAGTCGAGCCGCATGCCCTGATGGTCATCTATCATCGCATCGGCGGCGCGCCGGGCGGCGTGAAGGATCCCAAGATCGCCGATGCCGCCGTCGCCGCGCTCAAGGGGCCCTTCGCCGTCCTCGACCGCGCGCTCGCCAAGACCGGCTTCCTGGTCGGCGGGCGTTTCACCGTGGCCGACATCAACGCGGCCGAGATCGTGCGCTACGCCCAGCCCGCGCCGGAACTGTTCGAGGCTGCCCCGCATGTAAAAGCCTGGCTCGCTGCCTGCCAGGCCCGCCCCGCCTTCAAGAAGATGTGGGAGGTCCGTGACAAGGAGCCGGCGTGACCTTTCGGAAACGCAGGACCTTTACCGTGGAAATCGACAGGGCTCTCCTGGCCAAGCTGTTGAGCATGACCGACAGCCAGCACGACGCCGAGGCGTTGGCCGCGATCCGCAAGGCCAATCAACTTCTGCGGTTCCAGGCAGCCACCTGGTCGGACGTGCTCCGGACGCCCCGGCTCGGACCGCCTGGCTTCGTGGCTTCCGATGCCGAACCGACGCCAGCCGATCTGCCGCCGAGCCACCAACGCGCCGCGCAATATCGCGACGCCTTTCGCCGCGAGGCGATGGTCTTGCGCCTGCTGGCCTTTCCCTTCTGGATCTTCGTCGAGGCCTTGGCCGCCATCGCCCCGGAAAGGGCGCTGAACACACGCGGACGAACACTCTCGCTGGTGTTCGCCCTCTGCATGCTGCTGAGCGTCGCCGCCTGGGTCGGCGTGGGCTACTATCTCGTCTTCGAACTCGACTGAACGCCGGGTTGTTCGAAACAGCCCGGCATGAAGGTTCACACGAGGTGGTCGAAGTCATTCAGGATGCTGGAGAACTCATACGGGTTCTGGGCGATCCCACTGGTGTCCGCCACGGCCCATTGGTTGCCGGCGCCGTTGCCATTGTCGCGGGCGACCGACCACATGGAGAGGCGGGCGACATCGGGATCGGCCTGGGCATAGTCGACCAACGCCTGGGCGTCAGCCAAAGTGAAGACCTCGCCGGCAGTGTCGTTGACGCCGATCATGGGCGTGATGCCGATCTTGGCGTCGAGCCCGATGGCCGCGAGCTGCTGCTGGGTCGCCTCTGCCGCACTGATGGCGTTCAGCCCCATCTGGCCGCCATTGTCGACCGCCTCGCCGTAGTCCATGGCCATGATGTTGACCAGGTCGATCCTGACACCCGCATCCTTGGCGCTCTGGAGCAGAGCGACGCCGCTGGCAACGAGGCCGTCCGGCAGCACCGGGAGCGTGAACGAAACCTTGAGGTCCGGATTGGCCGCCTCAAGGCCGACCAGCGCCTGGTTGCGCAGCGTAATCGAATGGGTATCCAGCACTGCTGCGCCTTCGATGTCGAAATCGATGGAGTCGACCTGATAGCGGTCGATCACCGACTGGTATTCGGCCTGCAGGACCGCCGCGCTGGTCGCGGTCAGCGCCGCTTCCTGTCCGTTGGCACCGCCAAAGGAGATGGTGATGTTGCCGCCAGCGGCGTTGATCGCCTGGACCTGAGCCAGCATCGTCGATCCATTGGACAGCGTGTCGTCCGTGATCGACCCCACGCCCTGCCAGCCGATGCCGTGGTCCGAACTCAGCATGAAGGCCAGGGTGAAGTTCTTGATTCCGGCGGCCTGGGAAATGCCGACCAGGTCGGCGTCAACCGCCATCGACATGTCGATGTAGGGCGAGAACTCGCGCGCGGGATCTGCGCCGCCGGGCACGACAGGCAGTGGCGGCGTGGGGGCGACGAGCGAACTCCATTCGGCGACCGCCGACGCGTCCTTGGCGAGGATATTGGACATATGAAGATCGTGCAGGGTGGTGTGATCCAGCGTGTAGGTCTGATTGTTGGTCGGGATGGCGATGACCACCGCGCCATTGATCTCGCTGATCGTGAACGAGTCGGCCTGGAACCAGCCGAAGTCGAGAATGTCGGTCGCCGGATTGAAATCGAGGTGGGTGTTGGTTCCCCACGACCAGTTGATCTGGGTCGTGTGGCCGGCGGGTGGCGACGTAGAGTCGTCGTTGGTGATCGTGCCGGCACCGCTGCCTTCGGCCAAGGTGGCGCCGACTGGATTCGTCAGCACGACGGTGAAGCCTTCGTTGGCCTCGACGACCGCGTCGCCGATCGCCGCGACCTGGATCGTCTTCTGGGTTTCGCCGGAGGCGAAGGTGAGCGTGCCCGACTGGGCGACATAGTCGCTGCCGGCCGTGGCCGTACCGTTGGCGGTGGCGTAGCTCACGGTCACCGGCGTGGCCGAAGCAGCCGACAGGCTCACCGTGAAGGTGCCATGCCCCGAGGCCGCGGCGCTGCCCTCGGCGAAGGTCGCGTCGCCGATGGCGAGTGTCGGCGCCGTCGGCGGAGGTGCTGCGTCATCGTCGACGATGGTGGCGGTACCGGTGGCACGTGCCAGCGTGGCGCCGACCGCGTT
>JAUXST010000238.1 GCA_030679805.1 Reyranella sp.
GCCCAGATGATTTTCCACCGGGGTGCCGGTCAGCGCGATGCGCGTGTCGGCTTTCAGACTCTTGGCGGCGCGGGTCTGTCTGGCGTTCGGATTCTTGATCGCTTGTGCTTCGTCGAGAACGGCAAACCGCCAGGACATCTGGCCAATCGCCGGTAGGCGGAGCAGCGAGCCATAGCTAGTGATCACCAGGTCGAATTCCTTCAGACTATTCGGTGTCATCTGCTTCAACTCGTCCACTGTCATGGCGGAGGAATGCAGGGTCGCGGCCTTCAGGCTGGGGGCGAACCGCTTGACCTCGTCGGCCCAATTGGCAAGCAGCGAAGCGGGCGCCACCAGCAGGCTCGGGCGCATGCTCTTCCCGCTCCGCTTTTCAACTAGCAGCAGCGCCAGTACTTGGATCGTCTTGCCGAGACCCATGTCGTCTGCGAGGCAGGCGCCCAGCCCGAGCTTGGCCAACAGGTGAAGCCACTCGACCCCGGCTGCCTGGTAGGGCCGCAGGGTGCCCTTCAGGGCGGGGCCGGGATCGATGGCCATGCCGCCAGGCGTGCGTAGGCGCTTCAATGTTTCCGCGAGCCAGGGACCCGCCGTCGCGCGTCCCCACTCGGCCGCCGCCGGCTCGGCGCGCTCTCCGGCGACTGCCGCGCCGGAGAGCAGGCGCATGGCTTCAGCGAAGGTCAGGCCGTCGCGATCGGCCAGGGCCTGTGCCGCCCTGAATTGGTTCAGCGCCCGTTCGAGGCGCTCGCGGTCGACCTCGACCCAAACGCCGCGCAGCAACGTCAGGCCGTCTGTTCCGGCCAACAGCGTGGCAATCTCCCCGTCGTCGAGCGGCTCGCCCTCGAGCGTCACGTCCATGTCGAAGTCGAGTAGGCCGTCGAGGCCGACTGTGGATGGAATGCGTGTGCCAACTGTTGCGGTGACCTGCGGTCGCGCCGGCCGGTTGGCATGCCACGTCGCCGGCATGCGCAGAACCACGCCGGCCCTTTCGAGTTCCGGCGCGCTCTTCAGGAAGCGCGCAGCTTCCACCGAGGTCCAGCGCAAGGGGTGGAATATCTCCCCTGCGTCGATCATCGCGCGAAGCCAGTCGCAGGTTTCGCCGGCGCGCTGCACCGGGGTTAAAAGGGAAAGCAATTTGTCCCGGTTGGCCGACCCGGCATATTCGCGCATCGCTTGGCCGAGCGGCACGTGTTGGGCCTTGGCCTGGGCCGACAATCGGGTGGTGTAGGTGGCCATGAACGCGAAAGGAAACTCGGGATCTCGCCTGTTTTCGGCCAGGTTGAAGTGCACGCGTCCGATCAGGTTCCAGGCAGGGCTCAAGGCTTTCAGGAAGCCTTGCAGATCTGTTCCGCTCGTGGCCAAGGATGCCGCGAACGCCACGCCCAGCTTCTTCCATAGCATACACATCACGTCGGTCGTCAGGTACTCCGCACCCGGCATCACCGGCGCGGTTAGCACGAGAGGTACGAGTTCGCCGTCGGTCGGCGGCGGTATGGTCGGCACGGTCTGTAAAGGCGGGGACACGGCGGTAGCGACCTGTGACAGTCCGCACAGTCCACCGAAATATCGTCCGGCGAAATCCCGCCACCAGACGAAACTCGGCGGAAGCGGATGACCAATCTCTCCCGCCCCCAGCTGCATCAAGCCCTGTCCGGAGCCTTGTGCAAAGGCCATGGCAAGCCGCTCGGAGATCGCGCCGTCCAGGACTGGCGCGTCTTCGGCTTCTTCGAGCAGAAGACTCCCCCGGGGCGTCAGGCGCAAACCGACGCGAGACATGGATGGCGTGCTACTTTTCAAAATGGCGATGCCCCGGAATCGATGCCGCGCGGTCGTTGGTGGCAGTCTCAATTCGAATTCGGTCATATTGATTTCGATCAACGATTCAAGTCCAGTAAGATCAACACTTTCTGGCGTTGAGCAGAAGAATGGCCCACGCTGGTCATCGTAGTCCGATCTCCGCGAAAGAAGCCCGACCCATGCCCGACACTGCCGTGCTGCCAGTCCCCGCCGCTCAGAAGACCGAGCATTTCGACGTCCTGATCGTCGGCGCCGGCATTTCCGGCGTCGGTGGCGCCTACCATCTCACCAAGCAGTGCCACGGCACGAGTTTCGTCGTCCTCGAATCGCAGGAGAGCTTCGGCGGCACGTGGCTCACCCACCGCTACCCGGGCATCCGGTCCGACAGCGACCTCTATACCTTCGGTTACCGCTTCAAGCCCTGGACCAGCGCGCCGATCGCGACGGCGGCCGAGATCCTCGCCTACATGGGCGAAGTCATCGAGGAGAACGACCTCGGCCGCCACATCCGCTATGGGCACAGGATTTCCTCGGCCCGGTGGTCGAGCCAGGACAGCCGCTGGACGATCGAGGCGACGCGCACAGACAGCGGTGAGGCCGTCCGCTTCACGGCGAACTTCCTCTGGATGTGCCAGGGCTATTACCGGCACTCGGAGGGCTTTACGCCGGAATGGGAGGGAATGGAGAGCTTCAAGGGCCGGATCGTCCATCCGCAGACCTGGCCGGAGGATCTCGATTACGCCGGCAAGAAGGTCGTCGTCATCGGCTCGGGCGCCACGGCCGCAACGCTCGTGCCGGCGATCGCGGCCAAGTGCGGGCACGTCACGCTGCTGCAGCGCTCGCCGACCTATTTCATTCCCGCCCGCAACGTCAACGACCTCGCCGACACGCTGCGCCAGTTGCAGATCGACGAAAGCTGGATCCACGAGATCGTGCGCCGCAAGATCCTGCACGATCAGGCGGTTTTTACGCGCCGCGCCTTCGAGGAGCCCGAGGTCGTGACCAAGGAGCTGCTGGGCGGCGTGCGCGCCTACCTCGGCCCCGACTATGACGTGGCGACGCACTTCACGCCGACCTATCGGCCATGGCGGCAGCGTATCGCCTACGTTCCGGACGGCGACCTCTTCAGGGGCATCCGCGCCGGTCACGCTTCGGTGGTCACCGACGAGATCGAGAAATTCACCGAGACCGGCATTCGCCTGAAGTCCGGCAAGGACCTCGAGGCCGACATCATCGTCACTGCCACGGGCTTCAATCTCAACGTACTGGGCGACATCGACTTCACCATCGACGGTAAGCCGCTCGACTTCGCCGATACGGTCACCTACCGCGGCATGATGTTCACCGGCGTGCCCAACATGGTGTGGGTGTTCGGATATTTCCGGGCGAGCTGGACGCTCCGTGCCGACCTGGTCGCCGATTTCGTGTGCCGTCTGCTCACGCACATGAAGGAGAAGCAGGCGAAGAAGGTCGCCGTGGCGCTCCGGCCGGAGGACGAGGACATGCCTCTGCTGCCCTGGATCGACCCGATCAATTTCAATCCGGGCTATCTCATGCGCGGCATGCACCTGCTGCCCAAGCGGGGCGACAAGCCCGAATGGCAGCACACCCAGGACTACTGGGCCGAGAAGGACCAGTGGCCGGCAATCGACCTCGACGATCGGGCGTTCGTCTACGGGTGAGCCGCCGCGGCCGGTCCGATCTCAGGGACGGGCGAGGCGAACGACATGAAGTTCGCCTGTCTCGGGCGCGGCCCAGAAGCGCCTGAACACGGTCTGCCGGGCCGCTGGATTGGCATAGATCTCCGGGCCCAACGCATAAGGTGCCGGATAGTCTGATGCATTCGGCAGGCCGACGCTGAAGACATAGACCTCGCGCCCCGGCGGCACGTCGGCCAGGTCGGCCAGGTCGAACACCATCGGTCGCGGTGCGTAGACCGCGGGTGGCCGGCTGTCCGTCGCCAACAGGACCGCGTTCGCCGGCAGCAGGCGGTCGAGCTTGATGAAGTCGTCGAAGAAGGCGACGTAGCGGCGGCCGAAGGCGCCCCGATCCTCGAGGCCGAGGGCCATCGCGGCGAACTGCCGGGTGTAGGTGGCCTGTCCCAGCATCCAGGGCACGATGCCGATGGCGACGGCGATCGTCGTCACCCGCTTCCAGGCTGCGAGTTGCGGCGGCAGGTAGAGCGCAAAACAGATCGCCAGCCCGTACTGCAGTCCCCCCAGGAACCGCGCGTGATAGGGCAGTAGCCAGGCAATGATCAGGCATTGCCCGAGCAGGAGGGCGGCACCCCATCGGCGAACCGCCGACGGTGTCGTGCCGGATATCACGGCACCGACGGCGCCCAGCCAGATGAGAGGCGAGTAGCCGGCAAGATTGTCGAACAGCACCGCACCCAGG
>JAUXST010000239.1 GCA_030679805.1 Reyranella sp.
GGCGAGATCGTTGAAGCAGGCCTTGGCGAGATCCTGGCAGTCGTCGAACGTGCCCTGGACGGCGATATTGTGCACGTTGTGCGCCAGCACGGAGGTCATATGCCGGCGCAGGACCTCGCTCACCCGGCCACGCGGAAAGAGCATGAAGATGTCGATCGTCTTGCGGTCGCGCACCGCCTCGATGGCCGCCGAGCCGGTGTCGCCCGAGGTGGCGCCGACGATGGTGGCGTGCTTGTTCCTGGCGGTCAGCGTGTGGTCGAGCATGCGGCCGAGCAGCTGCAGCGCCACGTCCTTGAAGGCGAGCGTCGGGCCGTGGAACAGCTCCATCAGATGCAGCCCTGAATCGCCCAGCGGCTTCACCGGCGCCACTTCCGGCGTCTCGAACGAGGCGTAGGCCTCGGCGATCAGGCGGCGGAAGGTCGCCTCGTCGAAGGTGTTGCCGACGAAGGGCCGCATGATGCGGAAGGCAAGGTCGGTGTAGCCGAGGCCTTTCAGCCCGGCGATCTCGGCCGTGGAGAAGTGCGGCCATTCGGCCGGCAGATAGAGGCCGCCGTCGCGGGCGAGGCCCGCGAGCATGATGTCCTCAAAGCCGAGCGGCGCAGGTTCTCCCTGCGAGCCGTGGCGGGTGCTGATGTAACGCAAAATGAAGCTCCGGTTACGCGACCGTCACGCCAGGTGGGATCATGCCACCTGGCGGCAGGCCTCGTGGTCCTTGCGGACACGCTTGGTGGAGGCTGGATACTTGGCCAGCATCTTCTCGGGACGGGTCGGGCGTTTGACCAGATCGCCGCCGCAGTTCGGGCAATGGCCGCCCAGACGAGTTCGCGCGCAGTCCGTGCAGAACGTGCACTCGAAGGTGCAGATGAGGGCGTCGGACGCGCCGTTGGGCAGGTCCTTGTCGCAGCATTCGCAGTTGGGGCGCAGGTCGAGCATGGCTCTCTCTCTTACGCCGAGAGGTAGCGGCTTTCCAGATGCGCCTTGAAGGCGGCGACGCCCAGGCCCGAGCCGGTTGCCGCCGTCAGGATCTCGTCGGTCCCGGCAATCGAGCCCTTGCCATGCACATTGACCCGCAGCCAGCCCAGCAGGGGCGCGAAATCGCCCTTTCCGACCGCTTCCAGCAGATCCGGCACGGTCCGGCGGGCAGCGGCGAAGAGCTGCGCCGCCGCCAGGGCGCCCAGGGTGTAGGTCGGGAAATAGCCCCATCCGCCGTCCGGCCAATGGATGTCCTGCAGACAACCCAGCGCGTCGTCGGGCGGCACGATGCCCAGCAGCTCGCGCATGCCGTCGTTCCACGCGCCCGGCAGGTCGGCCAGCGCCAGATCGCCCGCCAGCATCGCGCGCTCGAGCCGATAGCGCAGCATGATGTGCAGCGGATAGGTGACCTCGTCGGCATCGACGCGGATGAAGCCCGGGGCGACGCGCGTGTAGATCCGATGGATATTGGCCTCGGTCCAGGCCGGGCCGTCCTTGCCGAAGGCCGTGCGCATGCGCGGGGCCGCAAACTCGAGGAAAGCGTCGGACCGGCAGGCCTGCATCTCCATCAAGAGCGACTGGCTCTCGTGTAGCACCATGCCGCGCGCGTTGCCGACCGGCTGGCGCCGCCACTCGCGCGGAAGGCCGGCCTCGTAGAGACCGTGCCCGGTCTCGTGCAGCACGCCCATCAGGGCGCGGGCGAAATCGGCCTCGTCGTAGCGCGTGGTGATGCGCACGTCGTCGGCGGTGCCGCCGGTGAAGGGATGGGCCGACACGTCGAGCCGTCCGTGATGAAAATCGAAGCCGATGATGCGGATCAGCTCCTCGCCGAGCCGGCGCTGGGCATCGACCGGGAACGGACCGTCGAGGGGGATGATCGCGGGAAGCTGCTTCTGGCGCTCGAGCACCCGGCCGAGCAGGTCGGGCAGGAAGGATCTGAGCTCGTCGAAGATGACATCGATGCGCGCCGAACGGCCGCCCGGTTCGAATTCGTCGAGCAGGGCGTCATAGAGCGATGTGCCGAGTGCTGCGGCCTTGGCCTCGCCGACGCGGCGCATGATCGTCAGCACTTCAGTGAGCGTCGGCAGCAGCGACTTGAAATCGGCGTTCGTCCTGGCCGTCCGCCAGGCATGCTCGCAGGCATTGCAGGCGCGCGAACGGGCCTCGACGAGATCGCCCGGCAGGGCGCTTTCATGCACCCAGCCGCGCCGCATCTCGTGCAGGTTGGCGGCCTGCCACGGATCGAGCCGGGCAGCGCCCTCCTCCGCCCGCGCCAGCAGTTCGGACATGTCGGGCGCCACCATGATCTCGTGGGCGATCCCGCTGAGGGTTGCGAGCTGGTCGGCGCGGTCTTCGCTGGCGCCGTCGGGCATCATGGTCGAGCGATCCCAGTTCAGGATCGCGCCGGCGCGGTTGACCGCGCTCATGCGGGCAAAGCGGCGCTCCAGTTCGGCATAAGGATCATTGACGATCATGGCTGCTGCTTCGTCCGGCCGGCGATCTCCAACCACCCGTTCTCCCAATGGTAGGCCAGATAGACGCCGGCGAGCGCCAGCGCGAGCAGGAACCAGGTGATGGCGTACTGCAGGTGGTCGTTGGGAATGTCGAGATGCGTCTGACCGCCGATCGGCACGCCGCCCGGATTGGGCGCGGCATCGGCGTCGAGGAAGAAGGCATCGAGCTTGGGGTCGGGCGGAGCCCCCGCGAGATGGCGCATCAGGGGCACGTCGACATGGAACCACACGTTCTTGTCCGGCTCGTTCTCCGGCGCGAACTGCCGACGCTCCTGGTTGCGGCGGACGATGCCCGTGAGTTCGACCCGGCCGGCGACCTGGCCCTCGGCGCGCTTAGCGGGGCTCTTGCCCTCCTGCGGGATCCAGCCGCGATTGAACAACACGATGCGGCCGTCGTCAGTCCGCAGCGGCGTCACGACCTGGAGGCCGACCTTGTTCTTGAGGCTTCGGGCGGCGAGATAGAATTCCTTGTCGTGCAGGAACGTGCCAGCGATTCGAACGCGGCCATACTCGAAGACAAGCGGATCGTAGGTCAGAAGCCCATTCAGAGGGAGTGGTTCAGCCGCCTGATTTTGAGCGATACGATCAAGGATCTGATGCTTCCACGCGCGGCGTTCCATCTGCCAGACGCCCAGGGTCAGCGAGAGCACCAGAATCGGCAGTGAAATGAGCGTTGGCCACAGGGCCGGCCGCAACCTGATCATCACGGGCTCCTACTCGTCGTCGAGCGCGGTCGAACGGTGCGTGTACTGCTGGGCGATCAGCAAGGCCTTCAGCACGCGCAGGAACCACACCGCCAGGCCGAAGGTGAGCGGCCCCCAGATCAGCACATGCAGCCACCACGGCGGCTCGAAGCGGAACTCGACCCAGAAGACCAGGATCATGATGATGGCGCCCAGCCCCAGGATCACGAACACGGCCGGCCCGTCGCCGGCATCGTTGCCGCGCAGGTCGAGGTCGCACACAGCGCAGCGGTCGACGATGGTCAGCAAGCCGCGGAACAGCCGGCCGCGACCGCAGCGCGGGCAGGCGCCGCGGAGCGCGACGTCAGGCGGTGATTGGCGCGGCCATTCGGCCATCTCGTGCTCCCAAAAGGCGAACCGCCGGGGAGCGCCCGGCGGTTCCTAGGATAGTCCGCTTCACGCGGTCAGTGCAGTGCGATCGGCGCGTTGCCGGCGCCCCACCAGTAGATGCAGAAGAACAGGAACAGCCAGACCACGTCGACGAAATGCCAGTACCAGGCGGCGGCCTCGAAGCCGAAATGCTGCTTGGGCTTGAACTGGCCGTCCATCGCCCGGAACAGGCAGACGAGCAGGAAGGTCGTGCCGACGAAGACATGGAACCCATGGAAGCCGGTCGCCATGAAGAAGGTCGACGAATAGATGTTGTCGCGGAAGCCGAACGGTGCGTGCAGGTATTCGTAGAGCTGGATGCTGGTGAAGCAGACGCCCAGCAAAACCGTCAGCACCAGACCGCGCACGGCGTCGCGCTTGTTGCCCTCGACGATGGCGTGATGCGCCCAGGTGACCGTGGTGCCCGAGAGCAGCAGGATCAACGTGTTCATCAGCGGCAGGTCGAACGGGGCGATGATCTTGACGCCCTTGGGCGGCCAGACGCCGCCGGTCGCCTCGGCGCGGACCGGCATCTCGGGCGAGCCCGGATAGAGCGACGAATCGAAGAATGCCCAGAAGAACGCCGCGAAGAACAGCACTTCCGAGGCGATGAACAGGATCATGCCGTAGCGCAGGCCGAGCTGGACCACCGCGGTGTGATAGGTGCGCGATTCGACGATGACGTCGCGCCACCACCACCACATGACGGCGAAGATGACGAGGAAGCCCGGCGCCACGATCCACCAGTCGACCGCCTTGACGACGCTCTCGACGCCCTTGCCGAGCATGTCGGGATGCATCCCCAGGGCGGCGCCCATCGCCAGCATCAGTGCACCGATGGCGCCGATCGCCGGCCACGGGCTGGGATCGACGAGATGATACGGATGTTTCTGCGTGCCTTCGGCCATATTCATCCACCCTTTCCAGTTCCGTTGGCGGGAATGCCGCCGAGCAATATCTTCGCCCGCTCCGTCTTCGCCTCGAAGAAGGTGTATGAGAGCGTTATGGTGCGGACGTTGTCGTAGCGCCGATCCTTGTCCATCTCGGGATCGACGAAAAATACCACGGGCAAGTCGAGCGTCTGGCCGGGCTGCAGCAGCTGCTCGGTGAAGCAGAAGCACTGGAGCTTGTTGAACCATGGACCCGCCGGCTCGGGCGTGACGTTGTACACCGACGTTCCGACGATCGGCCGCTGCGAGATGTTGGTCACGCGGTAATGGACCAGCCGCTCCTCGCCCAGGCGGACCTTGACCTCGCGCTCCAGCGGTTCGAAGCGCCAGGGCAGGTTGGGCTCGACGTTCGAATCGAAGCGTACCTTGACGGTCCGGTCGAGCACCGGCCGCTCACCCTGCTGGGCCGCGATCGGGGTGCCGCCGAAGCCGGTGGTCCGGCAGAACAGGTCGTAGAGCGGCGACGAGGCGTAGGCGAGACCGACCATGCCGACCGTGACGGCAATCAGCCAACCCGCGACCCGCGCGTTACTCCTGCCGGCGCCGGCGGTCATACCTTGTCCCCCATCCGCACGATGGTGAGGGCGAAGAACATGATGGCGAGCACGAGCAGGAAGCCGGCCACGACCAGGTTCTTGCCCCGCTGGCGGCGGTGCACGTCGGTATCGCCGGGGCGGCGGTCTTCAACCATGGCCTCGCTCATCCGACGAGCCGGTCGAGAAACCGCCCGAGAAGCCCATCGAGCGGCAGGGCCGCGAACAGGACCGCGAGATAGAGCAGCGAGAAGCGGAACATCCGGCGCGCCGGACCGTGGGCGGTTTCGTCGTCGGCGGTGCGCCACACCGCGACGGCATGGCCGATGAACACGACGGACAACGTCAACGCAACGGCCCCGTAAAGCCAGCCGACGGCGCCCAGCAGGGTCGGCGCCAGCGCCACCGGCGTCAGGATCAGGGTGTAGATCAGCATCTGCCGCTTGGTCTCGCGTGGCCCGGCGACCACCGGCAGCATCGGCACGCCGGCGCGGCGGTAGTCGTCGCTGCGGTAGAGCGCCAGCGCCCAGAAGTGCGGCGGCGTCCACAGGAAGATCAGCAGGAAGAGCGCGATACCGACCGCCGAGACGTCGCCGGTCGCGGCGGCCCAGCCGATCATCGGCGGGAAGGCGCCGGCGGCGCCGCCGATCACGATGTTCTGCGGCGTACGGCGCTTCAGCCAGACTGTGTAGACGAAGACGTAGAATAGAATGGCGGCCGCGAGCAGCGCGGCGGCGACGAAGTTCGTGGCCACCGCCATCAGCAGGACCGAGAAGATCGACAGCAGGACGCCCAGCCCCAGCGCGTCGTCGGGCGCCACCCGGCCCGCCGGCAGCGGCCGGTTGCGGGTGCGCGCCATCAGGGCGTCGAGGTCGCGCTCGTACCACATGTTTATGGCGCCGGCGGCGCCGGACCCCAGCGCGATCGCCAGCACCGCGAGCGCCGCGGTGAAGGGATGGATATGGACCGGCGCGATCAGGACCCCGACGAGGCCGGTGAAGACGACCAGCGACATCACGCGCGGCTTCAGGAGATCGACGTAGTCGCGCACACGCGCCGGCGCGGCGGTGCTGCCGATGCTGCTGCCCGTGAAAGTGTGCGCGGTGTCGCTCATGAGCCTTTCAAGGCGAAGGCGCCTTCTTGGGGCGCCTCCGCTCCGGTCCTAGTGATGCGCCGTCGGGGAGATGTGCGGCAGTTCCTCGAAGGTGTGGAACGGCGGCGGTGAGGGCACCGTCCACTCCAGCGTCGTGGCGCCCTCGCCCCAGTAATTGGCGCCGACCTTGCGGCCGTACAGCAACGTGCCGAAGACCACGAAGATCAGCCAGAAGATGGTCGAGCCGAACGAGATGAACGACCCGATCGAGGAAATGTAGTTCCAATGCGACATCGCGTCGGGATAGTCGACGTAGTGGCGCGGCATGCCGGCGAGACCGGAGAAGTGCATCGGGAAGAACGTCAGGTTCACGCCGATGAAGGTGGTCCAGAAATGCACCTGGGCCGCCCACTCCGGATACTGCCGGCCGCTCATCTTGCCGAACCAGTAGTAGAAGCCCGCGAACATGCCGAACACCGCGCCGAGCGACAGCACGTAATGGAAGTGCGCGATCACGTAGTAGGTATTGTGCATGGCGTAGTCGACGCCGGCGTTGGCCAGCACGACGCCGGTGACGCCGCCGACGGTGAACAGGAAGATGAATCCGATCGCCCACAGCATCGGCACCTCGAGCCGGATCGAACCGCCCCACATGGTGGCGATCCAGCTGAAGATCTTGATGCCCGTCGGCACCGCGATCACCATCGTGGCGGCCACGAAGTAGGCGCGCGTGTCGACGTCCATGCCGACCGTGTACATGTGGTGCGCCCACACGACGAAGCCGACGACGCCGATCGCCACCATCGCGTAAGCCATGCCGAGGTAGCCGAAGATCGGCTTCTTGGCGAAGGTCGAGATGATGTGGCTGACGATGCCGAAGGCCGGCAGGATCATGATGTACACCTCGGGATGACCGAAGAACCAGAAGAGGTGCAGGAACAGGGTCGGGTCGCCACCGCCGGCCGGATCGAAGAAGTGGGTGCCGAAATTGCGGTCGGTCAGCAGCATGGTGATGGCGCCGGCCAGCACCGGCAGGGCCAGCAGCAGCAGGAACGCCGTCACCAGGATCGACCAGGCGAACAGCGGCATGCGGTGCAGCGTCATGCCCGGCGCGCGCATGTTCAGGATTGTGGTGATGAAGTTGATGGCGCCCAGGATCGAGGACGCGCCGGCAATGTGCAGCGAGAAGATGGCGAGATCCATCCCCGCCCCTTGCTGCACGGAGAGCGGCACGTAGATCGTCCACCCGGTGCCGACGCCACCCCCGACAAGGGCCGAGAGCAACAGCAAGAGAAAGGCCGGCGGCAGCAGCCAGAAGCTGATGTTGTTCATGCGCGGGAATGCCATGTCGGGCGCGCCGATCATCAGCGGCACGAACCAGTTGCCGAACCCGCCGATCAGCCCGGGCATCACGACGAAGAACACCATGATCAGGCCGTGGGCCGTGACGATCGTATTCCAGAAATGACCGTCCGGCGTGCCGTCGGGACCGTTGAAGTACTGCACGCCCGGCTGCATCAGCTCAAGCCGCATGTAGACCGAGAAAGCCGCGCCGATCAGGGAGGCGAGGATCGAAAACACTAGGTACATCGTGCCGATGTCCTTGTGATTCGTGCTGTAGACGTAGCGACGCCACCCGGTCGGAGTGTGGTGGTCGTCGTGGCTGTGGTCGTGAGTGGCGCCGTGCGCGGTGGCCATTTGTGTCTCCTGCGGAGAAGCGCTTAGCGGTTGGCGGGAGAGGTGGCGGAAGCGACGTCGGTCGCGGGCAACAGCCCCGCCGATTTCTTCTTCTGCTCAACCCACTTGTCGAATTCGGGCTTGGAAACGACGCGGACAGCAATCGGCATGTACGTGTGGCCGTTGCCGCAGATCTGAGAGCATTGGCCGAAGTAGTAGCCCTCCTTCGGAACGCTGATCCAACCCTCGTTGAGACGGCCGGGGATCACGGTCTTCTTGATGCCGAAACCGGGGACGGTCCAGCCGTGCATGCTGTCGGCGGCCGTGCCGATGATCCGCACCGTGGTGCCCGCCGGAATGACCATTTCTTCGTCCACCGCAAGCAGGCGCGGCTGGTTGGGCTTCATCTTGACGCGATCGGCCTCGCTCAGGATGCGGCTTTCGACGACGATGTTACCCTGATCGGGATAGGCATAAGACCAGTACCACTGGTGGCCGGTCACCTTGATCGTCAGTGCGGCGTCGACCGCCTTGTCGCCGTAGTAGAGCAGGCGAAACGACGGGATCGCGATCACGACGAGAATGAGGATGGGGATGATCGTCCAGGCGATCTCGAGCACCGTGTTGTGCGTGGTCGTGGTCGACGTCGGGTTGCGCGAAACGTGGAACCGCCACATCGCGTAGACCAGCAGGAACAGCACGAACACGGAGATCAACGTGATGATCACCAGAAGCAGGTCGTGCAGCGAGGCGACCCTTTCCATCACCGGTGTGTAGGAGGGTGGAAAGCCCATCTGCCACTCGTGCGGCACGCCGACGACCGGTTGCGCGCTAGCGCCCGTCGCGACGCCAAGTCCGGCAATCGCCGAAAAAATTCCGAGAATGCCCAACACGCGCTTGCCGATCATGCATCCGTCCCCTTAGCGGCCCCGAATCTCACGGGATTTCGAACCGCAAAATCCCCCGCATTTCACAGCGGTTAGTACCAGATATAGCTCTGGCAGGTAACGGGTTTTCACCCCTACTCGGTATGTGGCGGCCGGTCGCAGTCGCTAACGCAGAATAGTGGAAAGCGCCTCGCCGTAGCCTGCGCTGTTCACCACACCGGCGAAGGACGGCTGCGCAGCACCGCGACGAAAGCGTCCACCCTCATGCACGAACAGCCGTGCGCCCGACGCGTCGGTCACCGAGACGATACGGAACAGGCCGTCTTCGGCCGGCCCAAGACGGACCTTAAGATCGAACCGCCCCGCGAGCGCGGCCACCGCAGCCTCCGACACTGCAGCGACGCTTGCCCGTTCGCCATGCGACAAAACCTGCCGCAACGCCGGCATTTCCTGGGATCGTGCCGAATCGACGACAAGCAGATCGGCGCGCAGCCGAGCGCCTGCCGACAACAAGACCGAAAAAGACGCGGCGCCCTCCCCGCCAACCGCCGCGACGAGTTCGACCTTCGACGGCAACGGCCAGCGAAACGCGCGATGCCGCGCCAGGGTAACGATCCGGGCCGCATCGCCGAGATCACGGACGATCGCGGCGAGCAGCGCGGTCTTGCCCGAGCCGGTCGGCCCGGCGACCAGCACGGCCAGGCGACTGCGCACCGCGATCCGCAACAGGTCGGCGATCGGCCTGTCCAGCATCCCCGCGGCGATCAGGCGCTCGAAAGTGGCCATGCCAGGCTCGCCCCGGCGCAGGACCAGAACGGGGCCGGCCGGCGCCGCAGGCGGCATGATCAACAGGCCTTCGCTGCCATCACGCAGCCGGAATTCGGCAACGCCGGAAGCCGGCGGACGGACCAGCCGGGCCGCGATATCGAGCAGATGCAGGCGATCGCGGAACCGTTCCGCTGCGGGATCGAGCCTGCCATTGCGCTCGACGAAGACCGCTTCCGGTCCATTGACCACGACAGCGCGAACGGAACGATCCGCCCACAGCCGGTCGATCAGCCCGAGACCGCAGATCTCGCTCAGTGCCTGGCGCGCCAGACGATCACGCACCTCGGCAGGACCGACCTCGCCTCGCATGGCCTCGTCCAGCGCCGCGTCGATCGCTTCTCGCGCCGCCCCGCGGTCGGTGCGGCGCGCCGGGTCGGCCTCGAGTCGTGCCCGCGCGCCGGCCACCAGGCGTGCCAGCAATCCGTCCGACGACACCCCGGCCCCGACCGGCCACTCAACCAGCGCCGATGGCGGCGCCTTGAACGCCGCTTCGAGCGCCGCAGGCACCAAAGCCGGCGATTCACCGCCGTTCCAGGGCGCGGCGTTGGTCGCCGGTTCAGCCTCGAAGACGACCAGCGCCGGGTCGGCCAGAACGTCGCCAGGGGCGGCGCCTGGAGCGTCGCCCGTAGCGTCGGTTCGGGCCTGCAAATCGAGCACTTCGGCCACAAGCCGACGCAGCTCGAAGCTCGCGAGCGTGACGCCTCGCGTGCGGAAGTAGTTGTGGACGAGTTCGCCGATCACATAGGCGATCTCGGGGGCCGAACGGCGCTTATCGAGCGCGGCGCGGACCGCGCCTTCCATGGCCCCCCAGAAGCCGTGCCACGACTCCTGCATCTGTCGCCCGCGCGCGGCGTCGCCGTGCAAGGGGAAGAGTTGCTCGAACGACCGAACCCGGGGCGACGTCTCGCCTCCGGTGACGCTGGATCGTGCGAATATGGAACTCATGGAGGACGGCTTGTTCTCAAGCTTGTCCCCGCCGCGCAGGGCGGTCATCGACCAATCCGCTTAAAATTATGACTTCCCAAATATGCGACCGGCCTCAGCAAAATGCGCCGCCCCATCCAGCCACCTTTCACACTCTAGCCATCGAACACCCAAAAACCACGGCAAACGATACACACCTCGGAGCAGGCTCTGTCCGACCCAGAAGACACATTATAATTCAATATGTTGTGACATTTTCCAAAGGTGGTCTCTCAGCATGGTTGATGCCTCCTACCCCCTCTTGTGTTTCGGCCGCCGGCCAGTAATGTCGCGCGCCCGCCATATCAAGGGCGCGGCTCAACTCGAGGATTTCGTCATGCGTTTGGCGCTGACGCCGATTTTTGTCGCTGTCTTTCTCATGTTCGCAGGAGCGAGCTTCGCTATGGACAAGGAAAACACCCTCTACATCGACCTCAAGGACGGCCGCGTCGTCATTGAGATGCGCCCCGACCTCGCGCCCAAGCACGTCGCGCAGATCAAGAAACTCGCGCGCGAAGGCAAGTACGACGGCGTCGTCTTCCACCGCGTCATCGAGGGCTTCATGGCCCAGACCGGCGACCCCCAGGGCACCGGCAGCGGCGGCATGGGCGAACTGCTGCCCGCCGAGTTCTCCAAGGAGCCGCATGTCCGCGGCGTCGTCTCGATGGCCCGCACCAGCGACCCCAACAGCGCGCGCAGCCAGTTCTTCATCGTGTTCAAGGACTCGAACTTCCTCGATGGCCAGTACACCGTGTGGGGCAAGGTGACCTCGGGCATGGAATTCGTCGACAAGATCAAGCGCGGCGCGCCGGGCTCGGGCGCCGTGACGGCCCCCGCCGACAAGATGATCAAGGTCCAAGTCGCCGCCGACGCCAAGAACTAACGGACAGCCGATCGTCCGGCTGGACCGCTGCGCGGTCCAGCCGTCATGCTCATCTTAGATATCACGTCAAGATATGCATTTAATCTATTGATATATATGATAAATTCGATTCTAAAAAATTGCCGACGGCGGGGCCACGAAAAACACCCGATGGATCGATCCATCGGGCGTGGCGCGAGGCTGCAATGCCCCATCGTAGGGAAAATCCTACCAAAATCCGGCTGAACCTGCAAATTTTTCGACGCGATCCTGAGCTGCCCGCAGCGCATGGCTGCAGGCAGTTCCTCCCGGTCAGTCCTCGCGAGTCACGGTGTGGTAGACCTTCGAGATCACCTGCCAGCGGCCGTCGACCTTGAGCAACGTCAGATAGTCCGTGAAGTAGCGCGGCGGGATCTGGCATTCGCCCGCGAGCGTCGTGCCTTGTGCGCCTTTGCCGAAAGACGTCCGATGGTCGGCTTACCATCTCCAGTGTGCCATCACCTTCCGTCGGACGTCTTCCGGGTAGACGCCTTCGAAAGACGAAACCCTGGCGCGGCCCTTGCCGTCTTCGGGCAACAAGCAATCATGAACGATTTTCGGCCCGCGCGCCGCCTCGCGCTCCTTGTGGGAGTAGCAGGTGAGCAGCGGCAGGATCGGTCCGACCTCGACCGACTGACGATCGGTCGGATGGCAGCGCGTGGGAATGGCCCAGAGAACATCCTTCATGTCGGTCGGATCGATGTCGTCGTCGAGCACGTAGACGATCTCCATGCAGTGTCCGAACAACGATCCCCAGATGATGGCAGCGATCTTCTTGGCAAAATCCATCGAGCTGGTATTCGGCAGCTTCTCGCGCCAGTCGGAAGGGACGGTCACCAGCATCCAGCTCACCGCCGTCTCGAAGGGAGTCCATGCCAGGGTGACTGGCAACCCGGCCTCGCGCAGCAGCCCGAGACCCTCGACGGAAAAGCCGAGTCCGGCGCAGGTGTGGAACTCGTCGATGGGCCGTCCCTCGGGAATGAACGGCCAGATGGCGCCGTCACGATGGGAAATCGATTCGATGTGATAGGTGGGCTGCATCGCGGTCTCGTTGGCTTCGTAGCCCTGGTATTCGCCGAATGGTCCTTCGAGCGAATCATTCTTCAGCGAGACATGGCCCTCGATGACCACCTCCGAGCTGGCGGGCACTTCCAGATCGACGACCTCGCATCGCACGACGTCGATCGGCTCTCCGAAGTGCGCGCCGAGATAATCGGATTCGCTGATCCAGTCCTCCAGCGGCATGGCGGAAACGAACGGCAGTCCCGGTTCGCATCCCTGGCAGACGGCAAACGGCATCGGCTTGCCGATCTTCACCCACATATCCCAGATCATCCGGATATGCTGGGGTTTCTGGAACAGCCCGGTCATGCGTTTGCCATCGAGTTTTTCGATGCGTGCGATCGACCAGCTCGTCCAGCGACCGTCCGGGGACCGCACGACGATCGTTCCCCAGGTATTGGCGTACGGTCCGCCATCGCCCTCGTGCAGGGTTCCGATCGGGAAAATATCGAGCGTCGCCGCCTCTCCGCGCAGGATGTTCTGCTGGAAGGGAGCGGTCGCCACGATCCGGGGGCGAATCTTCGGCTTGCCGCGGCTGGCGACCAGCGCCTCGACGATCTGCCGCCAAGTCGAGTCGACGGGCAGGCCCACGGACAGAGCGACTCGCGCTGCCGGGCAATTCGGAATGGAACTCAGGGCGCCGGGCGCGCCGAGTGCTCGCATGCCCGGTTTTGCGCCCTTGATGTTTGTAAAAAGGGGGGCCGGCGCTTGAATTGGCTGATCATAGCCGCGTCGGGCAAACGCGGCCATTTCCAGATAGGGATCCACTTCATGATCGACGGTACAGAGATCTCCGAGTTCGCGGAGCCGCTCGATATAGTCGCGGAGGTTGTCGATCCGTTTCATTTTTGGAGCTTCCCCTGTGAGAGGCCTCGAATGGTAACATCGTTCCCTGACGTGTGCGAAATCGCATCCGGCGGGAACGGCATGCCGCCCAGCGCCACCGGTCAACGATGCGACAGTCGCAGACTGGAACGGGGATGCCGAGGGTCGCGGCTGGCTCGTGGCGGCATCCTTGGGGGAAGCGGTGGCCGTGGTCGCACGCCCGCGACACTCGGCTGCGGCTCCTGCGGCAGGTTCAACTTTCGCGCGTCACGGTGTGGTAGGCCTTGGAGATGACCTGCCAGCGGCCTTCGACCTTCAGCAGGGTGAGGTAGTCCGTAAAGTAGCGCGGCGGGATCTGGCATTCGACCTTGGCGAAGGCCGTGGCCGGGCCGGAAAAATCGATCGACACGATGCGATCGGCGCGCGGGCTGCCCTTGGATTTGGCCGATGGGCGGCTTTCCACCATCTTGAACCAGTCGGCGCGCGGCATGTCGGCGGCCTTGCCGTCGCCGCCGGCGGCGTAGAGATGCGAGGCGGGATGGAACGCCTCGCCCAGCTTCTTGGTGTCGCCCTCATGCAGGCCGTCGAAATAGACTTGCAATACCTTCTCGATCGCCGCGACGTCGGAACTCATCACTTCTTCTCCCTCGTTCAAATCGCCCGCTCAAATCGCCGAGTTGGGGCTCACCAGGATCTTGCCGTTGCGCCCACCCTTGTCGGCATGCGCCAGCGCTTCCTTGATCTTTTCGATCGGATAGACCGTGTCCACCGGCGCACTGAGCTTGCCGGCCACGACCTGGCCCGCGAGATCGGCATAGATCGCACGGATCTTTTCCGGGCTGCGCTTGGCGAGGCCGCGTCCCAGCATGAAGCCGGTCAGGCGAACGCCACGATAGATGAAGTTGCTGCGCCCGACCTTCGGGTCCTCGCCGCTCATCGAGCCGTAGTGCACGACCGTGCCCTCCGTCCCGACGCTCTCGACGATGCGGCCGGTCGCGGCGCCGCCGATCGCCTCGACACCGAGCTTGATGCTGGCGTTGCCGGTGGTCTGGGCGACGCGGGCCGGGAGGTCTTCGCCATCGACGATCACAATATCGGCGCCCAGCGCCGTCAATTCACCGGCGAGATCGGCCCGGCGCACGACATTGACGGTGCGCAGGCCGCGTTGCTTGGCCAAAACGATGAGCAGTCGGCCGACGGCCGAATTGGCGACGTTCTGGATCACCCAGTCGCCGGCCGCGAGTTCGACGAAATCGGACAGCATGAGCTGCGCGGTGGGAGGATTGATCCGCACCATGGCGGCCTGCCGGAGATCGATGCCGGCCGGCAGCGGGATCGCATCGTCGCCCTTCACGCGCCGCCGCTGGGTCCAGTTCTCACGCTGCTGGTTGATGACCAGGTCACCCTTCCTGACATGCGTGACCGCCGAGCCGACGGCGGTCACGCA
>JAUXST010000242.1 GCA_030679805.1 Reyranella sp.
CACGCGGCGCAGCGGCTGCACGATTTCGGCCTGCCAGGCGTCGCTGGCCTTCAGGATCGCGCGCAGCCGGTCGGCCGTCAGCGTCGGGCGGCCCGAGGCGCCCAGCCAGCAACAAAACAGCAATATGTTCACGTCGCAGCCGCGCCGCTCCTGCAGATCGAGGCAGGCCTCGGCCACGCCCTCGCCGCCGTAGATTTCGAGCGAGAAATTCCAGAACGGATGGGGGAGAAAATCGGACATGTCTGCGGGCTGTGGACACTTCCCTTCGGGCGGCCGAAGGGGTACACGGCGCAGGGCGATGTGACCAGCCCGCCGGGGACGAGTGCGCCGAGTATGAACGACACAACGTCGGATTCGCTGGACGCCGAGGCGATCAAGGCCAAGCTCGAAGCGTTGAAGAGCGAGCATCGCGATCTCGACGACGTGATCGACCGCCTGATCGAAAAGCCGCCCTTCGACCAGCTCCAGCTTCAGCGCCTGAAGAAGCGCAAGCTCGGGCTGAAGGACCAGATCCTGCGGCTGGAAAGCCAGCTCATTCCCGATATCATCGCCTGAGATGAGCCCACCGAGAAATTCCCCTGAGAATTTGATGGCCAAGAAACCTGCAAAGACCCGCCCGTCTCGCAAAGAGGGTGCCCGCAAACCGGCAGTCGGCCTGATCATGGGCAGCCAGTCGGACTGGGCCACCATGCGCCATACCGCCGAGACGCTGGAGGCGCTGGGCGTGCCCTTCGAGGCGCGCATCATCTCGGCCCACCGCACGCCCAAGCGCATGATGGCCTACGCTTCGGGCGCCAAGGCGCGCGGCCTCAAGGTCATCATCGCCGGCGCCGGGGGGGGTGCCCACCTGCCGGGCATGACGGCCTCGATGTCGCCGCTGCCGGTCCTGGGTGTGCCGGTCGAGAGCGCCTCGCTGAAGGGCCAGGACAGTCTTCTTTCCATCGTCCAGATGCCGGCCGGCATCCCGGTCGGCACACTCGCCATCGGCCGAGCCGGCGCGATCAATGCAGCCTTGCTGGCCGCGGGAATCGTGGGTCTTGGCGATGTCAAGATAATGACCTCCCTCGAGCGCTGGCGAGCCCGCCAGACCGACTCCGTGGCCAAAATTCCAGCCGACGACACACCGGCGCATCGCTGACAAATGGGCACTGACAAGATCCTGCCGCCGGGGTCGACCATCGGCATCCTGGGCGGCGGCCAGCTCGGCCGCATGACCGCGCTGGCGGCGGCCCAGCTGGGCTACCGCTGCATCGTTTTCTCCCCGGAAGCCCATTCCGTGGCCGCCGATGTGGCCGCAGGCCATGTCCAGGGCGCCTACGACGACACGTCAGCCCTCGCCCGCTTTGCCGCCCAGGCCGACGTCATCACCTATGAATTCGAGAACGTGCCCGAGGCCGCCGTCACCGAGTGCCTGCGCCATAAGCCGGTGCGGCCCGGGGTGCGGCCGATCCACGTCGCACAGCACCGGCTGCGTGAGAAGGAGTTCTTCCGCAGCCACGGTATCGGCACGGCCGACTACCAGCCGATCCGCAGCGCCGCCGACATCGCCGGCGCGACGGCACTCCCCGGCATCCTGAAGACCTGCACCGAGGGATACGACGGCAAGGGCCAGGCCCGCGTCGCGAGCCGCGACGAACTCGCCACCGCCTGGGAAAAGCTCGGGCGGCGCGAGTGCATCCTCGAGGCGCTGGTCGACTTCCAGGGCGAGATATCGGCCATCGTGGCGCGCGGGCTCGACGGCACGACGCGCTGCTTCCCGATCGGCCTCAACCATCACCGCGACGGCATCCTGCGCACGACCAACGTGCCCTCGAACCTGCCGGCCAGGACGCTGGCGACAGCCGAGCGTTTCGGCGTCGAACTCGCCCAGGGCCTCGACCTGGTGGGGCTGGTGGCGCTCGAGATGTTCGCCACCAGGGACGGCCATGTGCTCGCCAACGAGATGGCGCCCCGCCCGCACAACTCAGGGCACTGGACGATCGATGCCTGCGCCACCAGCCAGTTCGAGCAGCTGGTGCGGGCGATCTGCGGCCTGCCGTTGGGGTCGGTCGACGTGACGGCGGCCTCGCGCATGGAGAACCTGATCGGCGACGAGGCCGCGGGCTGGCAGCGCTATCTGGAGGATCCGACGGCGCGCCTGCACCTCTACGGCAAGGGCGCCGCACGCCCTGGCCGCAAGATGGGCCATGTCACTTTCGTGACGCCGCTTTGGGCCGCCCCGAAGTCCACGACCTGACCTGGCTCTTCAGCTTCTCGAATTTCATCACGTCGTCGATGCGCCGGTCGAGGAAGGCCCACGTGGCCTCGGCGCCGGCCGAGCGGTCGTTCAGCCAGTAGAGCAGCGTCGAGGAATAGACGCCGGCGAGGGTGGCGCGCTTGGTGTAGAAATTGAAGTCTGTGCTGGTGTCGCCGGCGGCGTACCACATGGCGTCGACCGTCTTGTACAGGAGCTTGAGCGCCAGCCCCGCATTGAAGGGCAACGACAGGACGGCCAGCGCCCGCCGCACCGCCTCGCGCTCGCCGGCATGCCGTTCCAGGCGGATGCGGACGGCGCTCTTGATGCGGTCGCGGAT
>JAUXST010000244.1 GCA_030679805.1 Reyranella sp.
ACACAGGCCTTGCTCGACCGCGGCTTCGGACCGGACCGGCCGGTGATGATCCTGTCGTCGAACACGATCGAGGTCGCGCTGCTCTCGATGGCCGCCATGCAGGCGCGCGCACCGCTCGCGCCGGTGTCGCCGGCGTATTCGGTGATGAGCCAGGACCACGCCAAGCTGCGCTACGTCTTCGATCTCATCAAACCCGGCCTGGTGTTCGTGCAGAACGGCGAGATCTACGCCAAGGCCTTGGCGGCACTCGATCTGGAGGGTGTACTGCTGGTCCATGTCGACAAGCCGCCGCCCCGGATGCAGTCGCTGCTGTGGAGCGAGCTGGTGGCGATCAAACCAACGGAGGCGGTGGCACGCTCCGTGGCGGCGATCGAACCCGGGACCGTGGGCAAGTTCCTGTTCACCTCGGGCAGCACGGGCATGCCCAAGGCAGTGATCAACACCCAGGAAATGATGTGCGCCAATCTCGCCATGGGCCAGATGGCGCGCACGCGGAAGCCCGAGGATCCGGCCGGCGTCGTGCTCGATTGGCTGCCGTGGAACCACACGATGGGCGGCAACGCCACCTTCCAGGGCAACTTGGCCGACGGTGGCACGACCTACATCGATGACGGCAAGCCGCTGCCCGGCCTGTTCGAGGAGACGCTGCGCAACCTGCGCGAAATCTCGCCGACCTATTTCGCCAACGTGCCGGCGGGCTATGCGATGCTGGCGACGGCGCTGGAGAAGGACGAGTCGCTGGCGCGGCGCTTCTTCAAGAATCTCAATTCGCTCGCCTATGGCGGCGCCACCCTGCCGGACGACCTTTACACGCGCATGGAGACGCTTGCGGTCAAGCATACCGGCCATCGCCTGCCGTTCGTCACCGGCTGGGGCTCGACCGAGACGGCGCCGACGGCGACCACGGTCCATTGGGCCTCGGAGCGCGTCGGCCTGATCGGCCTGCCGTTTCCCGGCGTGCAGCTGAAGATGGTGCCGACGGGCGAGGAGGGTCGCTACGAACTCAGGCTCAAGAGCGTGATCGTGACACCCGGCTATTTCAAGCAGCCTGACCTCACGGCGCAGATGTTCGACGAGGAGGGCTTTTACAAGATCGGTGACGCCGGCCGCTTCGTCGATCCCGCCGATCCGAGCTGGGGCCTGATCTTCGACGGCCGCGTG
>JAUXST010000258.1 GCA_030679805.1 Reyranella sp.
CGCTCGGCCAGGATCTCGATCAGCAGGTCGGAGATGGTGCGCACCCGGTTGTTGCAGCGATGGGCGTTGGTCCAGGCGCTGGCGATCGTGACCACAGCGGTGGTCTTGGCGGTGGCGTCCGGCTCGAAGCCGGCGGCCCGCAGCTCGACGCGGGATTTCTTCCAGAAGGTGCTGCTGTCTTGCGTCATGAGGTCTCCGCCCTTCGTCCTTGTCCTGACCCGGATCATTTGAGACAGAACGGGTCAATTGGGAAGAGCGGATCTCCTCATGTCTTCCGGACCGTGCGGGCGCCGCGCTTACGAATGCCTCGCCCGACGAGGGATCACCCCTGATCGCTGTGCGGATCGGTTTCGACCAGGAAGTGCTCGAGGGTTGAGAGATTCGTCGGGTTGCCCTTGAAGCGGGCATGAGCGGCGAACTTGCGCGGGTCGACATGCATCTCGCGGACGACGTGGCCGCGACGGCCTTCTTCCCTGCTGCGCCTTCTGAAGAGTTCAGCCCATCCATGGTGCGTGGAGGGTGCGTCCTTGATGAGTTCCCGCAGAACGTCATAGTCATGCCAGGCAACGAGCGGAACGCGGAAGATATCCTTCGTCATGGGATTCCCCTTCTCAACCAGCCCATCATGGCGATAGCCATGAAGCTTCTAGTCTAGCGCTCTTGCAGGCCAATTCTCAATCCTTCCCTCGCGCCCTCCGCTCACGCCCAAGCCCGGCGTCCGACGGTCCCCGCCAGCCGTCCGGGATCCGGGGCGCCGCCTCAGGCGCCGCGATTGACCCGCCGCCACAGGCCGTGAAGCCCGACCGCCAATGCCAGCGCTCCGCCGATCAGGAAGCCGCTGGCGTAGCCGCCCGTCATCGACAGCGCGGCGCTGAACAGCAGCGGCAAGACCAGCGAACCCGCGTCGCCGAAGGCCAGCACCGCGCCGGTCGTGGCGCCGATGCGGCCGGGCGGCGAGAGGCGCGCCACCTCGGCCAGCAGCACGCCGTGCCAGCTTACCGCGGTCGCACTGAAGGCCGTGGCGATCACTGTGGCGACCCAGGTCGGCCAGGCGGGATCGATGACGGCAGCGAGCGTGGCCGCCCCCGCCATGGCGATGCCGAGCAGAGCCAACAGGGTCGCGGGCTTCACCAGGCGCGCGGCGAGCCAGCCCCAGCCGATGCGCGCCGGCACCGCGACG
>JAUXST010000264.1 GCA_030679805.1 Reyranella sp.
GGCCACCGCGCTCGCGCGCGTCGACCAGGCGCGCAGCCAGCTCTCGTCGGCCGAGAACAACCTCGCCTATACCGAACTCCGCGCCGACACTGCGGGTGTCGTCACGGCCGTCCAGGCTGAAGTCGGACAAGTCATGTCCCAGGGACAGGGCGTTGTCCGCGTGGCACGCACCGATGAACTCGAAATCCTGGTCGGCGTCCCGGAGCATCGTCTGAAGGTGGTGCGCAATTCGACCGCCGCCGGCTTCGAACTGTGGTCCGACCCCGGCCATCGCCATGCCGCGCGCCTGCGCGAACTCTCGCCCAGTGCCGATCCAGCCACGCGCACCTATCCGGCGCGATTCACCATCGTCAATCCGCCGGAATTCATCGGCCTCGGCATGACCGCGACGCTGAGCTTCGAGCGTCCCGACGCCATAGCAGTGGCCGAAGTGCCGCTGGCCGCGATCTTCCAGCGTGGCACGCAGCCTGCCGTCTGGGTTGTCGACAAGACCAGCGGCACCGTCGACCTGCGCCCCGTCACGATCGCGCGCTGGGGCAATGACACCGCGGCGATCGCCTCGGGCGTCAAGGAGGGCGAACTGATCGCCACCGCCGGCGTACACAAGCTCGAAACCGGCCAGAAAGTGAAGCCGGTGCAGCAGGCGGCGCGGCCATGAATTCCCGCACCAATCTCTCGGCGCTGGCGCTCAAGTACAGCACGCTCACCGTCTTCTTCATGCTGGCGCTCAGCATTGCGGGCGTGTGGGCCTTCTTCAACCTCGGCCGCGCCGAGGACCCGCCCTTCACCATCAAGCAGATGGTGGTGTCAGCGGCATGGCCCGGCGCCACCTCGCGCGAGGTCGAGCAGCAGGTCACCGACAAGATCGAGACCAAGCTGCAGGAGCTGCCCTACTTCTTCAACGTCACGAGCTACACCAAGCCCGGCGAGACGGTGATCTACGTCTCGCTGCGCGACGACGTACCGCCGGCCAAGGTCGCCGACCTCTGGTACCAGGTGCGCAAGAAGGTGGGCGACATCCGCGGAAGCCTGCCGCAGGGCGTCGTCGGACCGTTCTTCAATGACGAATACGGCGATACCTACAGCTTGATCTGGGCCTTCGAGTCAGACGGCTTCTCGCCCGCCGAGGTAAAGGACATCGTGAAGGCGGTACGGCAGCGCATCCTGCGCGTGCCCGACGTCACCAAGGCTGACCTGTTCGGCCTGCAGGACGAGAAGATTTACATTGAATTCAGTCACACGCGCCTGGCTATGCTGGGCGTGCCGGTCGACCAGATCCTCGACGTGGTCCGCAAACAGAACGCCATCGTGGCCTCCGGTACCGTCGAAACCAAGGGCGAGCGCGTAGCCGTGCGCGTCGACGGCGCGCCGACCTCCGCCGCCGACCTCGCCAACCTGCCCTTCAGCGCCAACGGCCGCACCCTCACGCTGGGTGACGTCGCGGAGATCCGGCGCGGCTACCAGGACCCGCTGCAGCTTTCCATGCGTTTCAAGGGCAAGGACGTGATCGGTCTCGGCGTCGTCATGGCGCCAGGCGGCAACGTCCAGACGCTGGGCAAGGCGCTCGAGGCCACGATGGCCGAGGTCGAGCGGGAGCTGCCAGTCGGTATCACCGTGCACCGCGTCGCCAACCAGCCGGAAGTCGTCGACAAGTCGTTCGAGGAGTTCACCTCCTCGCTGCTCGAGGCGCTCGCGATCGTTCTGGTCGTGTCGTTCATCAGCCTGGGCGTGCGGACCGGCATCATCGTGGCGCTGTCGGTGCCGCTGGTGCTCGCCATCACCTTCGTCGGCATGCTGCTGCTGGGCATCGACTTCCAGCGCATCTCGCTCGGCGCCCTGATCATTGCGCTCGGCCTGCTGGTCGACGACGCCATCATCGCCGTCGAGATGATGATGGTGAAGCTCGAGCAGGGTTTCAGCCGCATGGAGGCGGCCACCTTTGCCTACACCTCGACGGCATTTCCGATGCTGACCGGCACGCTGGTGACGGCTGCAGGCTTCGTGCCCGTGGGCTTCGCGAAATCGAGCGCCGGCGAATACACCAACTCGATCTTCTGGGTCGTCGGCATCTCGTTGATCGTGTCGTGGTTCGTGGCGGTCCTGTTCACGCCCTGGCTCGGCTACCGCCTGCTGCCGCAGCCGAAGGTGCATCATTCCGATCCCTACCAGGGTCGCCTCTACACGCTTTTCCGGCGTGTCCTCGTGTGGTGCGTAACCTGGCGCAAGACCACCATTGCCATCACCGCTCTCGCCTTCCTGGGCTCAATGGGCCTCATGGGGCTGGTGCAGAAGCAATTCTTCCCGACCTCCAATCGGCCCGAGCTGATCGTCGACATGCGGCTGGCCCAGGGTGCCTCGTTCGCCGCCACCAATGCCGAAGTGAAGAAGCTGGAGCACCTGCTGGGCTCGAACCCCGACGTCAGCCACTACACTGCCTACGTCGGCGCCGGCAGCCCGCGCTTCTACCTGCCGACCGTGCCGGAACTGGCCAATGCGAGCTTTGGCCAGATCATCGTCATGACCAAGGACCTGGAAGCCCGCGAGCGCGTGCTTGCCGCCCTCGACAAGGTCTTTGCCGAGGACTTCGAAGCCGTGCGGGCCCGCGTCCAGCGCCTGCAGAATGGCCCACCGGTCGCCTATCCCGTCATGTTCCGCGTG
>JAUXST010000270.1 GCA_030679805.1 Reyranella sp.
CAGTTGGAGATGGAATAGAAGATCGCGGTATTGGCCTCGCCCGGGTCGCTGGTCTCGGCACGCGCATCGAGCAGGCGCTGCACGTTGCCCGCCAGGCCATGGACCAGCGCCACCTCGACGAAGATCAGCGGCTCCTCGGGCATGCGAGGGTGGAAGAAAGCGAAGCAGCGCCGGTCGGAATCGAGTCGGTTTTTCAGGTCACGCCAGGAACGGATGGCGTGCACGGCCTCGTAGGCCACGAGCTTTTCCAGGAGCGCGGCGGGCGCCCGCCAGTCGATTCGCACCAGGTCGAGGAAGCCGACGTCGAACCAGGCGCCGAGCAGGGGCCGGAGGTCCTCGCTGAGCGCCCGTGCGGCGGCATCGCTCCTACCAAGCGCCAGCAGCTCGGCACGCAGGTCGACCACGAACTTCACGCCCTGCGGCACGCCCACGAACTCGCGCAGCAGCCGCACCGCCGGCGGCTCCAGCGACCGGCGCAGCGTCCACGCCGGCTCCTTGGAGGCGCGCCAGCGCTCGACCTCGGCCATGGCGGCGTCGCGTGGCAGGCCGTAGTTGTGGGCGAGCGTCAGCAGGAATTTCTTCCGGCCGGCGGGCGAGAGCGAAAGATAGGCCTGCCCCAAGTCGGCCGCCCGGCCGCGCCGCGCCGTCTCGCCGCCCTTGCCCGCCAGGCAGGCGTCGATGCGGTTCTTCAGGCGCGGGATGTCGTCGTCGGGCAGGTCGGGACGGAGCGGGGCGCCCACCACCTCGCGCGCGCCGCGGGCGGTGTCGATGAAGGCGGTGCGCAGGCGTTCGAGCGTGCGGCCGGCGGTATTGGAGAACGGAAGAGGCATGCGCCGATTATGTCACGGCGAACGTGTCACTCCAGTGGCGAGGCGTGAACGGGCCTTCATCCTTGATGTCGCAGGCCGGCATCGGTCGCCGGGTCCGCGCAGGGGAAGGTGACAGTGAAGCAGGCGCCTCGACCGGCGGGATTGGCGTCGGTCGAAAGTCGCCCTTCGAGCTGCGCCACCAGGACAGTCACCACCTTGATACCGAGGCCACTGCCCTTGAGCCGGTCCGCGGCGAAGCCCTCCGGCAGGCCGTCACCCTGGTCGAGGATGCAGAGTTCGTGATGCCCCGCCGCTCCCGCCCTGAAAGTGACCTTGATCGGTCCGGCACCATGCTTCTTCGCGTTGGTCGCGAGTTCGTTCACGATGAGACCGATCGCCAGGACTTGCGTCGTCGGGACGCTGGCTTCCGTACCCTCGACGTCGATGGCGACATCGAGGACTTCCGAGAGTTCGCCGCACAGCCGGCGCAGATAGGCCAGGATCGACACGCACTCGATCGATTCATTGGCGGAGAAGTTCCGATGCACGCGCGCTACGGCCAGGACTCGATTGGCGGCGATGGCGAGTTGCTGTGCCGTTTCGGGTGCCTGTGTGACCCGGCTCTGCAGGTTCAGTAGGCTCGCGACCAGCTGCAGGCTGTTCATGGCGCGGTGATCGACTTCGCTGGCCAGGATATCGGCCCGCGCGGCGGCGGTGCGGGCGGTCAGGCGCAGTTCCATCCGATCGGTGACGAGCGCGGCCAGTGTCGCGAGATGGCGAAGCGATTGCTCGTCGACCGCCCGGGGCTGATGATCGATCACGCAGAGCGCGCCCAATTCGTGTCCATCGTGGGTGATCAGGGGCGCGCTGACGAAGAAGCCGACGCCGAATTGACCGCGGATCAGCGTCTCCATGGTGGAGACGGCCGTCTCCGGACCCCAGCGAACTTCGCTGCTGTCGAGACCGTGGTGCGACTTGAACCACAGGCGGTGACCGTCGAGGAAGCTGACGATCGCGATGGGAGCATCGAAGAGATCGGCCGCCAGCGCCGTGATGCGGTCGAACGCGGCCTCGGGCGGCGTGTCGAGGATCTCGTAGCGTTTCAACAACGCGAGACGAAGGATTTCGTTGTCTGGCGGGGAGCGTATCGGCGGTGAGGGTTTGACGAGATGCAACATGACGGGTCCCCTTGCTCGGGCACCGCGGTGCATCTCACTTTCTCCATTTTGCGGAACCCCACAAACATTAGCAGCCGGGAGGGGCTTGAGTCTGTCCTCTATTGACCACTGCCCGGTACGCGGCGGCGGGCGTCAGGCGTCGTCGCGCAGCAGGACGCTCAGCAAGGAGGTGTGAATCTGCAGGTGGCCATTGTAGCTGATGAAGCCCAACTTCCTGAATTTGTTCATGAAATGGCTGACGCGCGGGCGCGTGGTGCCGATGATCTCGGCCAGCGTCTCCTGGCTGATGGGCGCCGTTATGGGCTGCGGGCCTCCTTCCTTGCCGAAGTTCGCCAGCAACAGCAGCGTCCGGGCCAGCCGCTTTTCGCTCGAGTTGAAGAGCTGATCGATCAGATCCTCCTCGACGCGGCTGTTGCGGGTCAGCAGATGGGCGATGAACAGCTCGCCGAAGGACGGTTCGGCGTGCAGGACGCGGATCATCTCGGCCTTGCCGACCCGGGTGACTTCGCTGTCGACCATGGCCTTGGCCGTCGCCAGACGCAGCGGCTGACCGATCAGGCATCCCTCGCCGAAGAACTCGCCCGGCCCCAGCAGCGCCACCACCGCTTCCTTGCCTTGCTTGGACGCGACGACGATCTTGATCTTGCCCTTCTGGATGTAGAAGACGGCGTCGGCCGGACTCGACTGTAGAAAGACAACACCGCCCTTGCGGTACTCCGCCACGCTGCGACCGTGACTCACGGTGGCGAGAAACGCCTTGGGATCGAAGGTGGGTTGGGCTTTCTTCGCCAGTATGACCAGCCCTTTCGGCACGGAAATGCGCCGGTGCATTATACGCCGCCTCAGGGGGCGTCGACACTATTCAAAAGAGGACAGGCTACGGCCTCTCCAGCGCCCGCCACAGGTACCAGCTCGCCACCGTGCGGTAGGGCCGCCATTTCTCGCCGGCCTTCTCCAGCGCCTGGGGCGAGGGCAGCACGCGCTTTCTAAATGCCTTCGCATAGGCCTTGCGCAGGCTGTAGTCGTCGAGCGGCAGCACGTCGGGACGGCCGAGGCGGAACATCAGGAACATCTCGGCGCTCCAGCGGCCGATGCCGCGCACCTTGACCAATCGCTCGATCAGCTCGGCGTCGGCGAGGGCCTGAGCCTCTTCCATCGTCGGCAGTTCGCCGCCCGCCACGCGGCGGGCCAGGTCCTGGACCGCCAGCACCTTGGCGCGCGACAGCCCGCATCCGCGCAATTTCTCGTCGGGCGTCGCCAGGATGTGGCGCGGCGTGAACCCCGCCGTCGCACGTGGGAAAAGCGCCTCGACGCGGCCGTGGATCGTGGCCGCCGCCTTGTTGGAAAGCTGCTGGTAGACGATGGCCTCGGCCAGCGCGCCGAACAGGCTGCGCGAGATCTTCAGCTCCATGCGGAACGGACCGACCGCGTCGATGATCGCCGCCAGCGCCGGGTCGGCGGCCTTCAGATGTGCGACGGCCTTGGCGGGCTTGAAGGGAAAGCCGGTCATTGCTGTTGCTGGGCGAACAAGGGCCCTGCGCCGACGGCGGGGGCGCCCTCGATCTCCAGCATGCGCCGCTTGGTCGAGACGCCGCCATTGGCTGAAAAGCCACCCATCTTGCCGTCGGCGCCCAGCACGCGGTGGCAGGGCACGATGATGGCGACGGGATTTCGGCCGAGCGCCTGGCCGACTTCGCGCGATTCGTGCGGGACGCCGAGGCGCTTGGCGATCTCGCCATAGGTCATGGTGCGGCCGGGCGGAATGGTGCGCGCCACCTCGTACACCTTGCGGTGGAATTCCGGCGCGGCGTCGAGGTCGAGCGGAATGTCGGCGAGATCCGCCGCCTCGCCCTTCAGCAGCCCCAGCACGCGCTCGATGGCGCGGCCGACGCCGGGCGGCGGCGCGCTCTCGACCGCGTCGGGCCAGCGCCGGCGCAGGCGGGCACGCGTCGCGTCGGCCGTCGATTCAGGCAACTGCAGCCCCGCGATGCCGCGCGGGCTCCAGGCGAGGCCGCAAGTGCCGATGGGTGAGTCGAAAAGGGCGAAACCTTGGGTGGTCATGGCGGCACGTTCTCCCTAACCGGTAATCCCGTCAAGTCGGGCTTGCGTCATCTGAGGATTGTCAAAGTGGCTACGCGTCGCTACTTTAATTTCATGAGGATCGTCGGCATCAAGGCACTGAAAAACCAGCTCAGCGAGTACGTCCGGGCGGCTGCTGCGGGAGAGACGGTATTGGTGACCGACCGCAACCAGGTCGTCGCCGAACTCGTTCCACCCACCTCCGGTCGCAGTACGACGCCAAGCGACGCGTTGCTTGCCGACGCGGTTCGCCAGGGTTGGGTCTCGCCGCCGCCGTTGGCGGCCAGCGGAGCGCCACCGCGCCGGCCCGTCGCGCGGTTCGACGAGATCCTGGACGAACTGCGCGACGACCGCGACGGCCGTTGATCTACCTCGATACATCGGCCGCCTTGGCACATATGCTCGCCGAGGATCGCGCACCGCCTCTGTCGCTGTGGCAGCAGCCTCTCATTGCGAGCCGGCTGCTGGAATACGAGATGTGGACGCGTCTGCATGCCCGAGGGCTGGGACGATCCCATGGCGAGGAGGCCCGGGCGTTGATCGGGCGCGTCGCCCTGATCGAACTCGCCCCGCCGATCCTGGCGCGCGCGCTCGATCCCTTTCCAATGGCGGTCCGCACTCTCGATGCCCTCCACCTGGCTTCGATCGAGTTTCTCCGCATGCGCGGCCAGACCGTCGAGCTGGCCACCTATGATGAACGCCTGTTGGCGGTAGCGCGCGCCATGGGCATTCCGGTCTTTCCTCTCTGACTTCGACACCGTCATCAAACTGGCACCTGCTTCGGGTACGTTCCTCCAGTTGAATTGGACCGGAGTCGCTGGATTGGTCTATCCGCGGGATGAGAGCAATGTCCGCCTGAAAGAGGCGGTCCGCCGAAATCGCGTCCTGTCCCGCGAGGGACTTCTGGAGCACGTCTTCGAACGGCTGTTCCGCGGCCTCGTCTACACTCAGATATGGGAAGACCCGGAGATCGACCTCGAGGCGCTGGCGCTCGGGCTCGACAGCCATGTCGTGGCGATCGCTTCGGGTGGCTGCAACATCCTCTCCTACCTCACGGCGGGGCCGGCGCGGATCACCGCAGTCGATCTCAGCCAGGCCCATGTGGCGCTCAACCGGCTGAAACTGGTGGCGGCGAGTCGCCTGCCGTCGTGGGAGATGTTCTATCGCTTCTTCGGTTCGGCCGACGACGGGGCCAATGTCGCGGTCTACCACCGGCTGATCGCGCCGCATCTCGATCCCCAGAGTCGCGCCTACTGGCAGGGCCGCAGCGTGCAGCATTTCGGCCGGCGTCGCATTTCGATCTTCGCCCGCAATGCCTATCGCCATGGCGTGCTGGGCCGCTTCATCGGCCTCGCCCATGCCGCCGCGCGCCTGCACGGCGTCGACCTGCGCGATCTCCTGAGCGCCCGCACGGTGGCCGAGCAGCGCCACTTCTTCGAGACGGCGCTGGCGCCGCTGTTCGACCGCCGCGCGGTGCGCTGGGCGACCGGCAACCGGCTCTCGCTCTACGGCCTCGGCATCCCGCCGGCGCAATACGAGGCGCTGGCCAGTGGCCGCGGCATGAGCGCCGTGTTGCGCGAACGGGTCGAGCGCCTCGCCTGCGGCTTCAGCCTCGCCGACAACTACTTCGCCTGGCAAGCCTTCGGCCGGCGCTACGGGGGCGGCGGCGAGGGGCCGTTGCCGCCCTATCTCAGGCGCGACCGGTTCGACATCGTCCGCGCCCGCGTCGACCGGGTGGAGGTCTTGAACCGCTCGATCACCGAATATCTCGCCGCCTGTCCCGACGCCTCGCGCGACCGCTACGTGCTGCTCGACGCCCAGGACTGGATGACCGACGACCAGCTCAACGCGCTGTGGACCGAGATCACGCGTACGGCGCGGCCCGGGGCGCGGGTAATCTTCCGGACCGCGGCCGAGCCGTCGCTGCTGCCGGGCCGCCTCGATCCGGCGCTGCTCGGCCGCTGGCGCTATGAGGTCGCGGCGTCGCAGGACTTCACGGCACGCGACCGCTCGGCGATCTACGGCGGCTTCCATCTCTATATGTTGGCAGACTGATCGGTGAGCGACGCCGTCGCCTCGTCCGACCTGATGGACCGCATCTACCGTCGGCAGCGGTATTTCTACGACAGCACGCGTAAGTACTATCTGCTGGGCCGCGACC
>JAUXST010000290.1 GCA_030679805.1 Reyranella sp.
ATGCACGTCATGGCAGAGCGCGGCATGAACACCGCCGACAAGCGGCTGGTAAAGACGGTGGGGAAGCGCGTCGGGGCCTGCCTGCGGCACCACCGCACCAAGGGCCTCATTCGGTCGGTAGACGGGCTGGGCCGATTGATATGGCAAATCGCCTAATACCGCGTAAAAGGTTTACTTTCCTACATATTGTGAAATTTCTCCCATATGACTACATATAGTGCATATAGGGCGAGCGGCGTTCGCCTTAGGTAAACTTAAGCGCGCAACAGCGCGTAACAATGTTTTGCTTGTTTGCAATCGTTTGCAAAAACTGACGCTTGTAAGCGTTGCGGATGCATTAAGAGGCACCTAAGTATGCATCTGCCGCGTCAATATTAACTCTGACTTAAGTACAAAACGTGCGAATCTTCCCCAACGGAACACGGTGACAAAATCCCGTGGAAGGGGTGAAGAAATTCACTTGCGTCGCCAGTTCCAAATAGAAGGGCCGGGATCACTCCCGGCCCTTCGCTATTTGGGGTGTTAAGGAAGCGAACGCCGTTCGCCTTTAGCGAAAAACGCCTTTCACTACTTGCCCCACTTCCTCTGTGGGGGATGATTCATTTCCCGGGCTGAATTCCTTAAGCCGGTACAGCGTCCCGTCATAGGTGATCGTCTTGTCCAGCTTGAATCTGCTCAGCAGCGAGGACACAGAGGCGCGGTCAATCTTGTCGCCCCGCTGAGCGGCCATTTCGACTGCCTTCTGAGCGTTAAGGCCTTCCGCCCCGACCTCTTGGAGAAGGCCGAGGATGTAGCTCTTAACACCAGATCGACGAGAGACAGCCTTCAGGCCTCCCTCGCCTCCGTCCAAGAGCGAGATAGCCAGGTTAAGGCCCTCGATCTTGTGTTTCATGGCCTCCATCTCGGCCAAGAGCTTATCCCGCTGGTCGGTCAGGATTTTCATGTTTTCCTTCGCCGTAGTCATCTTTCCCTCCAGAACCTAAGGTGGTGCCCCCGGCGGGGTTCGAACCCGCACTACCCGTGGAAGGTAAGTGGATTGGAAATCCACCGCGTCTGCCAATTCCGCCACGGGGGCACTGACAGCATATTACACTATTGCGGCAAAAAATCAACGGCATCGTTGCGTCGGCAACGCGTCAACGCAATGTAAATTCCCAATTTACAGACGTATGTCGCAAGATAGCCGAATCCCGCCATCGTCCCGGCTACGTCCCGCCGTGTCCCGGGTGGCTAGGCCCGTTTGCTACCTAATGCCGGAAATGTCGCGTTTGAGGCGACAGGCGACATCCACCGGCAAGCGGGGAAATGCGAAGAAGATCAGAGGGTTGACCCGAAACGGGCCGGTCGGAAGAGATCGCGAAGCCGATTTTTTGTTTGTCGTGTTTCAGGCGACGTTGTTCTCGCGGATGAAGGTGCGGACCCGGGGCATGATCTGCTCGCGCCACTTGCGGCCGTTGAAGATGCCGTAGTGGCCGACCCGGGGCTGTTCCCAGTGGACGTGGTGGGCGCCCGGAATGTTGGGCGTCAACGCGTGGGCCGCCTTGGTCTGGCCGATGCCGGAGATGTCGTCGAGCTCGCCCTCGACCGTCATCAGGGCGGTTTCGATGGCGGCGGGATCGATCTTGCGGTCGCGGCTCACCCACTCGCCGCGCGGCAGCAGGTGCTCCTTGAAAACCACCTCGATGGTCTGGAGGTAGAATTCGGCGCTCAAATCCATGACTGCGAGATATTCGTCGTAGAAGGTGCGATGGCCGTCGGCCGAATCGTCGTCGCCCTTCACCAGGTGCTCGAACTGGCGCATATGGGCGTTGACGTGCCGGTCGAGGTTCATGGAGATGAAGCTCGTAAGCTGCAGGAAGCCCGGATAGACGCGGCGCATGGCGCCGGGGTAGCCCACCGGCACCGTCGAGATCACGTTCTGGCGGAACCACATCATCGAGTTGCGCATCGCGAGATCGTTGGGAACGGTCGGGCTCTGGCGGGTGTCGATCGGGCCGCCCATCAGGGTGAGCGACTTGGGCTGGCGCGGATCCTTGGCCTCCGCCATCAGCGCGGCGGCGCCCAGCACCGGCACCGAGGGCTGGCAGACGGCGATAACGTGGACGTCGGATCCGAGGTAGCGGCAGAACTCCGCGACGTAGTCGACATAGTCGTCGAGCGCGAAATTGCCCTGGCTGAGCGGCACTTCGCGGGCGTCGATCCAGTCGGTGATGTGGACGTCATGGTCGGGCAGCAAGGCCTCGACCGTGCCGCGCAACAGGGTCGCGTAGTGGCCGCTCATCGGCGCCTGCACCAGCACCTTGGGGTCGCGACG
>JAUXST010000293.1 GCA_030679805.1 Reyranella sp.
GCTGGGCGCGGCCCTGGCCGAGCGCCTGCGGTCGCGCGATGTCGTGGCGCTGGTAGGCGGTCTCGGCGCCGGCAAGACCACGCTCGCCCGCGCAATCCTGCGGGCGGCCGCCGGCGATCCGACGCTGGTGGTGCCCAGCCCGACCTTCACCCTGGTCGAGGTCTACGACACGCCGCGCGGCGTCTTCTGGCATTTCGATCTCTACCGGCTGGAGGCGCCCGAGCAGGTCTTCGAGCTGGGCTGGGAGGAAGCGCGGGCCGACGGCATCGCGTTGGTGGAATGGGCGGAACGTTTGGGACCCTTGATGCCCCGCGAGCGTCTGACCGTGACGCTGTCGATCGAGGGCGAGGGCCGGCGCGCGAGCCTTGAGGGAGATGCACGTTTTGGCGACGTCTGAACGCGATCGATCGAGGGCCGACTTCATCGCCCGCGCCGGCTGGGGCGATGCCGGCGAGCGCCTGCTGGCCGGCGATGCCTCGTTCCGCAAATACTTCAGGCTGAGCCGGCCGCGCGAGTCGGCGGTCGTCATGGATGCGCCACCGCCGCAGGAGGACGTGCGGCCCTTCGTGCGGATCGGCCGGCACCTGATCGCGCTCGGCTTGAGTGCGCCGCAGATCCTGGCCGAGGACCCCGAGCACGGCTTCCTGCTGCTGGAAGACCTGGGTGACGACACCTATGCCCGCGTGCTGGCAGCGGGCGGCAACGAGGCCGAACTCTATGCCCGCGCCACCGACGTCCTGGTGCAGCTCTATCGCGCCGGCGACCGTGCCCTGCTGCCAGGCCTGGGTGCCTATGCCGGCGACGCGCTGATCGAGGCGGCGATGCTGCTGCCGGAATGGTATCTGCCAGCCGCGACCGGCAAGCCGACACCGCAGGAGGAGACCGCCCGCTACGTCGCGGCGTGGAAGGATTGCCTTGCCGCACTGCCCTCGGCACCCGAGGCCCTGCTGCTGCGCGACTACCACAAGGACAATCTCCTCTGGTTGCCGGAGCGACCCGGCGTAAAAGCCTGCGGCCTGCTCGACTTCCAGGACGCCCAACGAGGCCATCCGTCCTACGATCTGGTGTCGCTGATCGAGGACGCCCGGCGCGACGTCCCGCCCGAAGTGCACACCGCCTGCCTCGCGCGCTACATCGGCGAGACCGGGTTGGCCGACGCCGCGGGGTTCCGCACCGGGTTTGCCCTGATGGCCGCGCAGCGCCATGCGCGCATCATCGGCCTCTTCGTGCGGCTGCTGAAACGCGACGGCAAGCCCGACTACCTGCCCCATTTGCCGCGCGTGTGGCGGATGTTCGAAAGCACCCTGGAGCACGAAGCGCTGGCGCCACTGCGTGCCTGGGTCGATCGCTTGCTGCCGCCGCCGCTGCGGCGCATAGGGGCCTCATGATCCGGGAGACCTCATGATTCGCACGGCGATGATCCTGGCGGCCGGCCGCGGTGAACGCATGCGGCCGCTGACCGATGTCACACCCAAGCCACTCATTCCCATCGCGGGCCGGTCGATGATCGAGCGGGCGATGGACCGCCTGCAGCGGCATGGCGTGCAGAACATCGTGGTCAACGTGCATCACCTCGGCGGCCAGATCGCCGACCGCCTGCAAGGGCGCGCCCGCATTATCCGCGAAGACCATCTGCTGGAAACCGGCGGCAGCGTCCGCAACGCGCTCCCCCTGCTGGGCAACGGGCCATTCTTCGTCCTGAACGGCGATGGCCTGTGGCGCGACGGGCCGGAGTCGATGCTGGGCCGCCTGCAGGCAACCTGGGATCCCCGGCGCATGGACGCGCTGCTGCTGCTGCATCCGCTGGCCACCGCGATCGGCCGCGAGGAGAAGGACCGCGGCGACTATTATCTCGAACCCGACGGACATGCGCGCCATCGCGGCACGGCCGAAACCGCGCCCTATCTCTTCGCAAGCATCTCGGTTTGCGAGCCCAGCCTGTTCAACGGCACTGCCGAGGGGCCGTTCTCGCTGCTGAAACTCTGGAATCGCGCCGAGGCCGCCGGCCGCCTCTACGGCCTGGTGCACGACGGCGACTGGTTTCACGTCGGCACGCCGGCGGCACTGGCCCAGGCCGAACAAGTGCTGGGATGAACGGCGTCTTCACCATCGGCATCGACCACCGCTTCGCCGACGAGCTGGCTCGGGGCGTGCTGGCCGAGTACGGCCGCGATCCCCTCGGCTTGGCCGATGTCCTGATCCTGGTGCCGACCCGCCGTTCGGTGCGGGCGCTGCGCGAAGCCTTTCTCCGGGCGTCGGACGGCAAGCCCACGATCCTGCCGCGGATGGCGCCACTGGGCGATGTCGACGACAGCGAATGGGATCTGTCGCCGGGTGACGACACCGCCCTTGCCCTGCCGCCCGCCATCGACTCCACGGAGCGCGAGGCGTTGCTGACGCAGCTCGTGGCGGCCTTCAGGGACGATCAGGGCCACCCCATCGCGCAATCGGCGGCGCAGGCGCTCAAACTCGCGCGCGAGCTGGGCCGCCTGCTCGACGAACTGGCGATCGAGGGCGTGGGCTTCGACAAGCTGGCCGGTCTCGTCACCGGCAACTTCGCCGAGCACTGGCGGCGCACCCTCACCTTCCTCGACATCGTGGGCACGGCATGGCCGACGATGCTGGCCGAACGCGGACAGATCGACGCCATCGAACGCCGCAGCCGCGCCATTCGCGCCCAGGCGGCGCGCTGGCAGGCGACGCCGCCCGCGACACCGGTGATCGCCGCCGGCTCGACCGGATCGCAACCGGCAACGCGGATGCTGCTCGGCGTCATCGCCCAATTGCCGCAGGGGGCCGTCGTCCTGCCCGGCCTCGATCGCGAGATGGACGAGGACAGCTGGCAGAAACTCGATCCCTCGCATCCCCAATTCGGCCTCCATGAACTCCTGGACACCCTGGCCGTCGAGCGGGCGGCCGTGCCCGACTGGCTTGGCGGAGGTGGCGACCGGGCGCGGCGGATGCTGGTGGCGGAGCTGATGCGGCCGGCGGAAACCAGCGAGGCCTGGTCGCGGCCCGATCCCACGGCGCTCGACCATGTCGCGCGCGTCGATTGCGCCAGCTCGCATCAGGAGGCGGTCGTGATCGCGCTGGCGCTGCGCGAGGCGCTGGATGAACCGCGCCGGACCGCCGCCCTGATCACGCCGGATCGCGAATTGGCGCGCCGCGTCACCGCCGAACTCAAGCGCTGGAACATCGAGATCGACGACTCGGCGGGGCAGCCGCTGGTCGACACGCCACCGGCCACGCTGCTGCGCGCTCTTTGCAAAGCCGTCGACGGCGGCTTCGGTCCGGTCGACCTCCTCGCTCTTCTGAAACATCCGCTCTGCACGCTCGGCCAAGAACGTGCGGATCTGCTCGATACGGCGCGTCGGCTCGATCGCAAGTATCTGCGCGGGCTGAAGCCGGTCGCCGGGCTGGAGGCGTTGCGCGCGCGCATCGCCAACGCGAACGGCAAGGACGACGCCGATGCCAACGGCACGCTTGCCCTGATCGACCGCCTCGACGCCGCGACGTCTGGCCTCACCGTGCTGATGGCGGAGGGCGCCGCACCCGATGCTCTGCTCGATGCCACGATTGCCTCGACCGAGATGCTGTCGTCGGCCGAGGCGCTATGGCACGGCGAGGCCGGCGAAGCCTTGGCCGAAGTGCTGGCGCGACTGCGCGGGGCCTGGCGCGGCCAGCCCGGGATCGAGGGCGGCGAGTGGGCGGCCTTGCTGACCGCCATGCTTGCACCTGAATCGATTCGCCCGCGCTACGGCCGCCATCCTCGGCTCGCGATCTGGGGACCGCTCGAAGCCCGCCTGCAGCGGGCCGATCTCCTGATCCTGGGCGGCCTCAACGAGGGAAGCTGGCCACCCAGCGTCGAAACCGGCCCCTGGCTCAACCGGCCGATGCGTACCGCCCTCGGCCTGCCGCAACCAGAACGGCGCATCGGCCTCTCGGCGCACGACTTCGTGTCGGCCTTTACGGCCGACCATGTGCTGCTGACCCGCGCCGAGCGCGAGGGTGGCGCCCCCACCGTGCCGTCGCGCTGGCTCGCCAGGCTCGACGCGCTGCTGGGCTACGACGCCAACGCTGCCGTCCCGCCACCCAAATACATCCAACGGGGCCGACGCTACGTCGACTGGGCCGAGGCGATCGACCGGCCCGACGCCTACAAGCCCTGGCCGCGGCCGGCACCACGGCCGCCGCTGCAGGCGCGGCCGACCCAGCTTTCGGTCTCCAGCATCGAGCAATGGCGGCGCGATCCCTACGGCCTCTATGCGCGGCGCATCCTGAACCTGAAGCGGCTCGAACCGCTGGAGGCCGAACTCGGCGCCGCCGAGCGCGGCTCCGCGCTGCACGCAGCCCTCGACGAGTTCCTGAAGCAGCATCCGTCGGGCCTGCTGCCGGGCGATGCTGTCCGCCGCCTGGAGGCGATCGGCGAAGAGCATCTCGGCGAACTGCTGACCGCACCGGCCGAGCGCGCCTTCTGGTGGCCGCGCTTCCAGCGGCTGGCACGCTGGTTCGTGGCGCAGGAGAATAACCGGCGCGCCGCGGGGCTGCGACTCCTCGACGGTGAGACCCGAGGCACGCTCCAGGTCGGTCCGCAGTCGCGGCCGCTCACCATCACGGCCATCGCCGACCGCATCGACGAACTCGGGCCCGGCGTGTGGGAGGTGATCGACTATAAGACCGGCCGCGTGCCCACGACGCGCGAACTGGAGGGGCTGTTCGCGCCGCAGCTCCTGCTCGAGGCGGCGATGGCGGAGTCCGGCGGCTTCAGGAAGATTGATGGCAAGGCGGCCGAAGTCGTCCTCACCTATTGGCGCGCCAATGGCCTGGGCGACGGTGGCGACATCAAGGACATCAAGGGCTCTGACGAACTGGTGCCGGCGATGGTGGCGCTGGTCGGGAAGATGGCGGAGCATTTCGCCAACCCCACGACGCCCTACGTGGCGCTGCCCTGGCCCGAGTTCATCCCGCATTTCAACGACTACGAGCACCTCGAGCGGGTTGCCGAATGGTCGAGCGCGGGCGGGTTCGACGAATGAGCGCGCTGCCCGATCCCGTGGCGCTGGCCAGCGCCGAACAACGCAAGGCGACGTCACCGGCGCAGTCCGCTTGGGTCGAGGCCAATGCCGGTACCGGCAAGACCAAGGTGTTGACCGATCGCGTGACCCGCCTGCTGCTGGCCGGCATCCGTCCCGAGCGCATTCTGTGTCTTACCTTCACCAAAGCCGCAGCCGCCGAGATGCGCAATCGGCTGGCCGCGCAACTTGGCCGCTGGGCCCTGGCCGAAGAAGCCGTTCTCGACGGCGAAATCCACCGGCTGATCGACCGGGCGCCGGAACCGGAAGAGCGGATCATTGCCCGTCGCCTGTTCGCGCGCGTGCTCGACGCGCCCGGCGGCATCAACATCCTGACGATCCACGCCTTCTGCCAGGCGCTGTTGAAGCGCTTTCCGCTCGAGGCCGGCGTGGCGCCCGGCTTCGAGGTGCTGGATGAAGGCGAGGCCGGCACGATCCTGAAGCAGGCGCAGGACGAGCAGATGGCCGCCCTCGCCCGCCGCGACGCGCCGTTGTCCCTGCGCGACGCGCTGGCCGCCGTCGCCGGCCGCATCTCGATCGCCGAGTATGCCGAGCTGATGCACAAGCTGCTGGGCGAACGGGCCTGGCTGCTGGCACGCATCGCGGGCGATGGCAACCTGGCGCGCGAGCGGGTGCGGCTCGCCAAGTCCCTGGGCGTGTCGCCCGAAGCCACCACGGGCGCGCTGCTCGCGGCGGTTTGCGCCGACGGTGCCTTCGACGACAGCGGATTGCGCCTTGCCGCGCGCGCGCTGGCCCGGGGCGAGAAGGAGAACAGGGCTTACAGCGAACTCATCCTGCAGTGGCTCGACCAACCCGAGGTCCGGCCGGCGTTGCTGGACGACTACCGGGCGGTCTTCTTCACCCAGCAGGGCAAGCCGCGCAAGAAGATCGCGGGCAAGGCCGCGGTCACGGCGATGCCGGACATCGACGCCGTGCTGCGCACCGAAAGCGATCGGCTACAGGTGGCGCACGAGGCCATTCGCGCCGCGACGCTGATCGAACTCACCCTGGCGCTGCTCCAGCTCGGCGTCGACATCGTCGAGCGCTACGCCCGAGGCAAGCGGCGGCGGGTGGCGCTGGATTATGACGATCTGATCGTCGCCACGCGGCGCCTGCTGGAGCGCGCCGACAGCGCCGCCTGGGTACTCTACAAGCTGGACGGCGGCATCGACCATGTCCTGGTCGACGAGGCGCAGGATACCAATCCCGACCAATGGGAGATCATCCGCCGGCTGACCGAGGAATTCTTCGTGGGCGAAGGCGCCGTCAAGCGCAACCGCACGATCTTCGCCGTCGGCGACACCAAGCAGTCGATCTTCGGCTTTCAGCGCGCCGATCCACGCAAGCTCGCCGACATGCGCATCTGGTTCGCCGAGCGAAGCGAAGCAGCGACGATGCGGTTCGAGACCGTCGATCTCATCGTGTCGTTCCGTTCGACGGCGGCCGTGCTCGACGCCGTCGACTGGGTGTTCGGCGAGGAGGCGGCAGCCCAGGGCCTCGGCGCGGCCGGCGACGTGTTGCACGTGCCGAGCCGCACCGGCCAGCCTGGCAAGGTCGAGCTGTGGCCGCTGGTGCGCGGCGAAAAGAGCACGGCCGACCTCACCGACCTCGATGCCGATCCCGGCCTGCTGGCGCCACCGCACGAACGGTTGGCGCGACTGGTCGCGCTCCATGCCAAGAGCCTGATCGGGCACGAGCGACGGGCCAGCACCGGCAAGCCACTCAATGCCGGCGACTTCATGGTGCTGGTGCGCCGGCGCAACGCTTTCGTGACGGCCCTGGTGAAGGCGCTGAAGCGCGAGGACATCGACGTAGCGGGCGTCGATCGCCTCGACCTCGGCAAGGAACTCGCGATCCAGGACCTGCTGGCGCTGGCCCGCTTCGTGCTGCTGCCGCAGGACGACCTCAATCTCGCGAGTCTCCTGAAGTCGCCGCTGATCGGCCTCGACGAAGACGCCCTGTTCGAGCTCGCCTGGGATCGGCCGGGACGCCTGTGGCGCGAAGTCCGCCGGCGCGCCAGCCAGGACCCGCGATTCGCCGCCGCCCATCAACGCCTCGCCGGCTGGCTGGCGCGCACCGATTACACGACGCCGTTCGATTTCTTCGCCTCGGCACTCGGCCCCGAAGGCGGTCGGCAACGCCTGCTGGAACGGCTGGGGCGCGAGGCCGCCGACCCGATCGACGAGCTGATGGCGCGCGCGCTGCAATACCAGCGTGCCGAGGCGGGTTCGCTCCAGGGCTTCCTGCGCTGGTTCGAGGCGGGAGGCGGCGAGATCAAGCGTGATCTCGACCAGAACCGCCGGCGCGAGGTGCGCATTCTCACCGTGCACGCCGCCAAAGGCCTGCAGGCGCCAGTAGTCTACCTGCCCGACACCACGCGTGTGCCGCGCGACACCGAACGTCTGCTGACGGCCGCTGACGGCGACGCGCGCCTGTGGGTCGCCCGCAGCGAGGACGCCAACGAAGCCGCCCGGGCGTGGCGTGCCGAGATGCGCGCGCGCTCCCTGGACGAGCAGAATCGCCTGCTCTACGTCGCCATGACCCGCGCCGAGGATCGACTCTATATCGGCGGCTGGGTCGGGGCGCGACCGCAGGATAGCGGCTGCTGGTACGACCGGATCGCCGCCGGCCTCGACGCCAGTGTCGCCGCCGATATTTCACCCGACGCCGAACACCCACGGGGCCGCGCGGTGAAACGGCCCTTCGATTTCACCGCACTGCTCGACGTCGAGGGCTGGGAAGGCGACGGCTACGAACTGATCGGCGAGGGTCGCATTCCCGGCGGTACCCAGGAAGAATTGCCGCTGGCCGAGCCGCATTCGCTGCCGAGCTGGTCGCGCCAGGCAGCCCCCACCGAACCGGATCCGCCCACACCGCTCGCGCCCTCGCAGCCTCTGCCCGACGAGATGGCGAGCGAAAACCCGCCCTTCAGTCCCCTCGCCAGCGAGGAGTCCGACCGCTGGCGGCGCGGCGTGCTCATCCACGAATTGCTGCGGCATCTGCCGGCGATCGTGCCGTCGGAACGCGCTGGGGCGGCACGGCGCTTCCTCGCGCAGCCGGCCCATGGATTGACAGCCGAGACGATCGACCTTTGGGCGCGTGAGGCACTCGCCGTGACCGAAGCGCCTGCGCATGCCGCGCTGTTCGCCGAGGACTCGCGCGCCGAGGTACCCCTGATCGGCACTGTGAAGACTCCGCGCGGGACCTTCACCGTCAGCGGCCAGGTCGACCGGCTGGCCGTCTCTGACGACGAAGTATTGATCGTCGACTACAAGACCAACCGGCCGCCGCCCGAGCATGCGTCAGGCGTGGCGCTCGCCTATCGCCGCCAGCTCGCACTTTATCGCAGCCTTCTCCAGGCGATCTATCCCGGCCGACCGGTACGGGCTTTCCTGCTGTGGACAGCAGCGCCCAGGCTGATGGAGATCGACGGAGAAACCCTAGATAAATCAATGCCTTATGCCACCACACCTTGACTCGCGCGGTCTCCGTTCCTAGCTTCTGGGCAAGGGCGGCGCCGGTCCATTTGACCGGCCTGTATTGTTTTTGGGAGAACCCACAATGACTATCAAAGCAACCGATGCCTCCTTCGAGCAGGAAGTCCTGAAGTCTGACACGCCCGTCCTCGTCGACTTCTGGGCCGAGTGGTGCGGGCCGTGCCGCATGATCGGCCCGTCGCTCGAGGACATCGCCAAGGACATGGACGGCAAGCTCAAGGTCGTGAAGGTCAACATCGACGAGAACCCGATGGTGCCGACGCGCTACGGCGTCCGCTCGATCCCCACGCTGCTGCTGTTCAAGAACGGCCAGGTCGCCGCGACCAAGATCGGCGCCGAACCCAAGCAGAAGCTGGTGAGCTGGATCAACACCGTCGTCTGAGCCCAGATCACGGGGGCAACGACGCTCAGCCGTTACGGGCCAACACGGTGCCCGCGAGGTAGAGCGAGCCACAAATGAGAATGCGCATCGGCGCGGGCTGGGTGGCCAACAGGTCCTCCAGCGCCGCGCCGATGTCGTTTACGGGAACGCAATCGAGGCCGACCTCTGCTGCCTTGGCGCAGGCCTCGACCGGCGTATAGGCGGCGTGGCCTTCCGGGAATGGCACGGCGCGCGCGGCCAGTGCGTGGCGGCTGAGCGGCCGCAGAAAACCCGAAGCGTCCTTGGTCGTCTGCATCGCAAACACGAGGTAGAGCGGCAGCGGCGCCGGCTCCTTGGCCCAGTCGCTGGCCATGCGGCCCAACGCCAGGCCGCAATCCTCGTTGTGGCCGCCGTCGAGCCATAGCTCACATCCCGGCGGCAATGCCTCGACAAGCGGACCGCGGGTGAGCCGCTGCAGTCGCGCCGGCCACTCGACCGATTTCAGGCCACTGCGGATGGCCTTCTCGTCGATGTCGAAGCGGGCCGCGCGCAGGCGTTCGATGCAGGCCACGGCCGTCGCGGCATTGTCGAGCTGGTGCGCACCCGCCAGCGCCGGCGCCGGCAAATCGAGGCCGAGCAGGTCGCTCTCGTAGCGAAAACCGCTCGCCAGCGGCGTCATCTGCCATTCGCGCCCCATGCGGAAGAGCGGCACCGCGAGCTTGGCCGCCTCGGCGGCGATGACCTCTGCACTCACCTCGCGCTGACGCCCGATCACGGCCGGCACGGTGCGCTTCAGGATGCCGGCTTTTTCGGCGGCGATGCTTTCCAGCCTGTCGCCCAGGAAGCCCGTATGGTCGTAGCCGATCGGCGTGATGGCCGAGAGCATGGGATCGACGACGTTGGTGGTGTCCCTCCGGCCACCCATCCCCACCTCGAGGATGGCAAGATCGGCCGGGATGCGGGCAAATGCCAGCAATGCAGCGACCGTGGTGATCTCGAAAAAAGTGATTGGCTTGCCGGCGTTGACCTCCTCGCATTCCATCAGGATGGCGTCGAGTTCACCATTCTCGATCAAGCGGCCCGCCACGCGAATGCGCTCATTGAAGTGCACGAGATGCGGCGACGTGTAGACATGCACGCGAAAGCCGGCAGCCTCGGCCATGGCACGCAGATAAGCGACCAGCGAGCCCTTACCGTTGGTGCCGGCGACATGGACGACCGGCGGCAGCTTCTTGTGCGGTGATCCGATCTCGGCCAGCAGCCGCTCGATCCGATCCAGCCCCAGATCGATGGCGCGCGGATAGAGCCGCGTCAGGCGCTCCAGGATCGGGTCGGTCATGGCGGGCTCGGCGGATTGAGGCTCAGCGGACCGCGACGGCGAGGCCGCGATCCTCCGAGACGAGGGGATCCATGAACAAGGAAGTCAGGCGGATCAGCGTCTCGCGCAGCTTGTGGCGATGCACGACGGCGTCGACCATGCCGTGTTCGAGCAGATATTCGGAGCGCTGGAAGCCGGCCGGCAGCTCCTGGCGGATGGTATCCTGGATCACGCGCGGGCCGGCGAAGCCGATGATGGCATCGGGCTCGGCGATATGAACGTCGCCCAGCATGGCGAACGACGCCGACACGCCGCCGGTCGTGGGATCGGTCAGCACGACGATGTAGGGCAGGCCCGCTTGCTTCACCTTGCGTACCGCGATGGTGGTGCGGGTGAGCTGCATCAGCGACAGGATGCCCTCCTGCATGCGGGCTCCGCCGGAGGCCGAGAAGACGATCAGCGGCGCCTTGCGGGCGACCGCAAGGTCGGCCGCCATCACCAGCCCCTCGCCCACCGCGGTGCCCATCGAGCCGCCCATGAAGCCGAAATCGAGCAGCGCCACGATGGCGATACGGCCGCCCATCGGGCCGCTCGACACCACCAGCGCATCGGTCGTGCCCTCGGCCTTGGACTGGGCTTCCTTCAGACGGGCGTCATAACGCTTGGTATCGCGGAATTTCAGCGGGTCGGCGGTGACGCGCGGCAGGGGATGCAGCTCGTACCGGCCCTCGTCGAAAAGATGCGGCAGGCGCTTCAGGGGCCTGAGCCGCATATGGTGGCCGCAGTGATTGCAAACCTCTTGGTTGGCCTCCCAGTCGCGCGTGAACAGCATCTGTTCGCACTTCGGGCACTTCAGCCAGAGATTCTCGGGCGCTTCCTTGCGGGCGACCAGCGCGCGCAGCTTGGGCCGGACGAAATTGGTCAGCCAGTTCATGGCGGCGGTATCGCACGAATGGCCTTCCCGGCCAAGATCGGGGCGGCCGGGATCAGCGCAGGAAGCCGCCGAACGGCGGCACCAAATCGCCGGGTTTCTTCACCTGGCAGAACAATTTCCGTGCCTGGTAGTCGGCACAGAGTTTCTCCGCCGCCGCGGGCTCCAGGTCGGCGATGATGGCAGCCTGCCTGGTGCCCTGGTTCCCCGCCACGGGCAGGATCCACTCCTTGCCGAGGCGCGAGAAGCCCAGGGCCGCGAGCTGCGCCTGGCCCTTGTCGAAGATCGTGCGCGCCGTGCGCCAGTCGCCGTAGGTGCCGAGCCAGGCCGCATCACCCGGGAATTCGTAGCGAATGCCACCGCATTCGCCGTAGGGCAGGACCGTCGCCGGACCGCCACCGCCGTTGTGAAGTTGCCAGATCTTCTGGCGGTTGCCTCCCGTCTTGAGGGCAAACGCCTCGTCGAACAGCCGCACCAGGAATTCATCGCGCAGAACGGATGCGCGGAAGCCAAAGGCTACCGCGACCAGCCGCCGCCCGTCGCGAACGGCGCTGCCCACGATGTTGAAGCCGGAGGCGCAAATAAAGCCTGTCTTCAGTCCGTCGGCATAAGGTGAATAGAGATCGAGGAATTTGACACCGAGCCCGATCTTCTGCTTGCCGATGATGACGTTCCTGGTGCCGAAGTAGCCGTAGTACTGCGGAAAATCCTTCACCAGCGCGACGCCGAGAATCGCCGTGTCGCGCGCCGTCGTCATCTGTGCCGGATCAGGCAGGCCATTGGCGTTGCGGTAGGTCGTCGCCGTCATGCCGAGCCGGCGCGCCGTCTCGGTCATGCGTTGTGCGAAGACGGCCTCGGAGCCCGAAATGCGCTCGCCGAACGCGGTGGCCACATCGTTGGCCGAGTGGGCCACGAGCGCCTGCAGCCCCTGTTCCACAGTGATCGATTGGCCGGGAGCAAGCCCCAGCTTGGAGGCTTCCTTGGCCCGGGCATTGTCCGAGAAGGCGAGCGGCATGGAAAGCGTGAGGCGGCCCGCCTTCAATTCCTCGAAGACGATGTAGATCGTCATCATCTTGGTGAGCGAGGCTGGATACCAATAGGCACCGGCATTGCGCTCCATCAACACCTCGCCCGTCGCGACATCGACGACGACGAAGGGACCGGCGGGCACAGGCCCCGAGGGCGAAGCCACGGCCGCGATCTGGGCCCGGGCGGGCAACGATAGAAGGCCGATCAGCCCCAGAAGGCACAGCAAGAAGCGCGAATTCATTGCCACCGACGCATATGAGATCGACACCATACGCCCTTCCACCCATCTACGGGAGGTATTAGATCAGATCCATGCTCAAGGTCATGATCGCCCCCGTCACACCGTTTCAACAGAACTGCTCCCTCGCCTGGTGCGACGAGACCATGGAGGGGACCGCCGTAGATCCGGGCGGCGACTTCGACATGCTGAAGCGGGCGATTTCCGAGCAGGGAATCAAGATCACCAAGGTCCTGCTGACCCACGGCCATGTCGATCACGCGTCGGCTGCCGGTACCATGGCCGAGCACTATGGCGTCGAGATCGAGGGCCCGCATGAGGATGACCTGTTCCTGATCCAGGGGCTGCCCGAATCGGGCGCCAAGTACAATTTCCCCATCTACAAGCCGTTCGTGCCCGATCGCTGGCTGCATGACGGCGAGCACGTGAGTCTGGGCAACCTGACGCTCGACGTCGTGCACTGTCCCGGCCATACCCCGGGCCATGTCGTGTTCGTGAACCGTCCGGCGAAGGTCGCTTTCGTGGGCGACGTACTGTTCCGCGGTTCGATCGGCCGCACCGACTTTCCGCGCGGCAACCACGAGCAGCTGCTGAATTCGATCCGCAAGAAGCTGTGGCCGCTGGGCGACGACATCACCTTCGTACCCGGCCATGGCCAGACCTCGACCTTCGGATGGGAGCGCAAGACCAATTCCTTCGTGGCCGACCTTCTGTTCGACGACGAGGAAGAGGCGAAAGCCTAGGCCTTGCGCACACCGCGGACGCCATCGGCCAGCGCCCGGATGTAGGCGAAGACGCCAGGCACCAGATCGGGCTTGGGCTTGCCCTTGTCATCGAGCCCCGCCTTCACGCGCTCGACTATGGCTGAGCCCACGACCGCGGCATCGGCATGGCGCGCCACGGCGGCGGCCTGGTCGGGCGTGCGGATGCCGAAGCCCACGCCGACCGGCAGCATGGTGTGACGCTTGATGCGTTCGACGTGGGTGCGCACGGCTTCCTCGGTCGCCGAGCTGGTGCCGGTGATACCGAGCACCGAGACGAAATAGACGAAGCCCGAGGAATATTTCAGCACCGCCGGCAGGCGCTTGTCGTCGGTGGTGGGCGCGGTCAGCAGCACGGTGTCGATACCGGCGGCGACCGCGTAGGGCTTGAGTTCGTCGGCTTCTTCCGGCGGCAGGTCGACTAGGATAAAGCCATCGACGCCTGCGGCAGCGGCATCCTTGCAGAATTTCTCCGCGCCGCGCTGGTAGACGAGATTGTAGTAGCCCATCAGCAGGATCGGCGTTTCGTTGTCGCCGGTCTCCTTGCGGAAACGCTTCACCATGTCGAAAGTCTTGTCGACCGAGATGCCGGCCTTGAGTGCGCGTTGGCCCGCGAGCTGGATCGACGGGCCGTCGGCCATCGGGTCGGTGAACGGCATGCCGAGTTCGATGAGATCGGCACCGGCCGCCGGCAGGCCCTTGAGGATCTGGTAGCTGATGTCGGCGTCGGGGTCGCCCGCCGTGACGTAGGTCACGAGCCCGGCGCGCTTGTCGGCCTTGAGCTGGGCGAAACGCTTGGCAATGCGGCTCATGATTCGATCTTCATTCCCATGCGCGCGGCCACCTGCGGCACGTCCTTGTCGCCGCGGCCAGAGAGATTCATCACCAGCAGATTGTTCTTGGGCAACTTGGGCGCGAGCTGCATCACGTGCGCCAGCGCATGTGACGATTCCAGCGCGGGAATGATGCCCTCGAGCTTGCACAGCAGCTGGAAGGCCTCGAGCGCCTCATTGTCGGTCGCCGACACATATTCGACGCGGCCGTTTTCCTTCAGCCACGAATGCTCGGGACCGATGCCGGGATAGTCGAGACCGGCCGAGATCGAGTGCGCCTCGATAATCTGGCCTTCCTTGTCCTGCAGCAGATAGGTGCGGTTGCCGTGCAGCACGCCGGGACGGCCGCCGGTGAGCGACGCGGCATGCTGGCCGGTTTCGATGCCGTGGCCCGCCGCCTCGACGCCGACGATGCGAACGCCCGGATCGTCGAGGAAAGGATGGAACAGGCCCATGGCGTTCGAGCCGCCGCCGATACAGGCGACAAGCGTGTCGGGCAAGCGGCCCTCGGCCTTCATCATCTGCTGGCGCGTCTCGTTGCCGATGACGCACTGGAAGTCACGCACCATCGCCGGATAGGGATGCGGGCCCGCCACCGTGCCGATGCAGTAGAAGGTGTTCTCGCAGGTCGCGACCCAGTCGCGCAGCGCCTCGTTCATCGCGTCCTTCAGCGTCGAGGAGCCCGCCGTCACCGGCCGCACCTCGGCACCCAGCATCTTCATGCGAAAGACGTTGGGCGACTGGCGCTCGACGTCGACCGAGCCCATGAAGACGACGCAGGGAATGTCGAACAGGGCGCAGGCCGTGGCCGTCGCCACGCCATGCTGGCCGGCGCCGGTTTCGGCGATTACGCGTGTCTTGCCCATGCGCTTGGCCATCAGAACCTGGCCCAGCACGTTGTTGATCTTGTGGCTGCCGGTGTGGTTCAGCTCGTCGCGCTTCAGGTAGATCTTGGCGCCGCCCAGCTTCTCGGTCAGGCGCTTGGCGTAATAGAGCGGGCTGGGTCGGCCGGCATAGTGCTCCAGCAGATAGTCGAGTTCGCTCTGGAACGCCGGATCGGCCTTGGCGGCGTTGTAGGCCTTTTCCAGCTCGAGGATCAGCGGCATCAGCGTCTCGGCGACGTAGCGGCCGCCGAAAATGCCGAAATGCCCGCGCTCGTCGGGACCGGTGCGAAAACTGTTGGGTGAAATGGCCATTGCTCTTCCTGTCGAGACCGGCGGGCTTAGCAGTCCCGACAGGGGTCGGTCAAAGAGCCCTAGATCTTCTTTTTCTTGGCGGCCGACTTGGTCTTGGCCTTGGCGGGCTTGGCCTTCGCCTTGGGCGCCACTTTCCGCTTGGCAGCAGGCTTGGCGGCAGCGGCGCGCAGGGCCGGCTCCTCCTCGATCTCGACGATCACTTCGATCTCGACCGGAATGCCGCGCGGCAGCGAGCCCATGCCGACCGCCGAACGGGCGTGACGGCCGCGCTCGCCGAACACTTCTACGAAAAGATCGGAGCAGCCGTTGATCACTTCCGGCTGGCTGCCATATTCCGACGTGGCATTGACCATGCCCAGCACCTTGACGATGCGCTTCACGCGGTCGAGGTCGCCCAGCTCTTCCTTGAGGGCGGCGAGAATGCTGAGGCCGGTGTCGCGCGCGAAGCCGTAGCCCTGATCGATCGAGAAGTCGCGGCCGAGCTTGCCCACGGGCAGCGGCTTGCCCGGCAGGCCCGGGCCCTTGCCGGCGAGATAGAGCAGGTTTCCCGTGCGCACCGCATTCACATAACTGCCCATCGGAGTCGTGGGCTTGGTGAGTTCGATGCCGAGTTCCTTCAATCGCTGCTCGACCTTCATGCCGTCCCCTTCTCAAATCCGCTCAAAGCGCCTTCACCCGGTCGAGGAAGGCACGAATCAGTTCGATCGATTTCACACCCCGGCTCGATTCGACGCCAGAGGAAACATCGACGGTGCGCGCACCCGTAACCCGCACCGCCTCGGCGACATTGTCGGGCGTGAGCCCGCCGGCCAGCATCCACGGCACCAGGAGCTTGCGCCCCGACAAGATTGTCCAGTCGAAGGCCTTGGCGTTGCCACCGGGCAAGATGCCATCGGCCGTGTCGAACATCAGCCGGTCGGCTACCGACGCATAGGCCGCGATACCGCGTTCGACGTCTTCAGGCTTTGCGACCTTGATCACCTTCATGACGGCCTTGCCGGTGCGCCCCTTGAGGGCAGCCACGCGCTCCGGCGTCTCCGACCCGTGAAGCTGCAGCATGTCGATCGCACCAGTCGCCAGCCGCTTGTCGAGCAGCGCGTCGTCGGGATCGACGAACAGTCCGACCCGGCCGACGCTCTTGGGAACCCGCGCGCCCAGCGTGCGCAGCAGGTCGGTCGGAATGTGTCGCGGCGAGCGCGGATAGGTGACGAAGCCTACCCAGCGGGCACCGCCCTGCACTGCCGCATCGATGGATTCCGGCGTCGAGAGCCCGCAGATCTTGGCTTCGACGCTCATAGGTCGTTGACGCCGGCTTCGCGCGCGATGGCCTCGGCTGCCGCGCGCGGGTCGGCCGCCTGGTAGATCGGCCGGCCAACGACCAGGTTGGTGGCGCCGAGATCGACCGCCTGGCGCGGCGTCATCGCCCGCTTCTGGTCGTTGGCGGCGCTGCCGACGGGCCGGATCCCCGGCACCATCAGGACGAACTCCGGGCCGCATTGCTTGCGCAACGCCGCGATCTCCAGCGGCGAGCAGATGACGCCGTCGAGCCCGCTCTCATGCGCCAGGGCCGCCAGCCGCAGCACCTGGTCCGACGGATCGGCATTCACGCCTGTG
>JAUXST010000307.1 GCA_030679805.1 Reyranella sp.
GACGCGATCGGCCCGGTCGACATCAAATGGGCGACGACGGAACTGCCCATGCCCAGCCGCAAGGCGCACATGACGTTGCGGCTCGACGCCGACCTGCTCGACTGGTTCCGCGCGCAAGGCCGTGGTTATCAGACGCGCATCAATGCGGTGCTACGCAGCTACTATGAGCAACGCTCGCGGTCGACACGGTAGCGAAGCTCCGCGCTTAGTCTCTCCCCTTCAGCCTCTACATGTAACGCCGCAGCGTTGGCAGGGCGTGTTGAACGCAGTGGTGGCCCTCGGCGATCGCCTCGCGTGCTTTGGTGAACTCCATCAGGCCGATGTTGCCCAGCCGCGGGACGAGCAGCACATGCGGCGGTTCACCCGCGAGACGGGTGCGGGTGATGTGGTCCTGCATGATGTTGAGCGAGTTGGCGAGGACGTCGAGATATCCCGGCGCCGCAGATCCCCGAGGCGGCTGATCCGGCACGATCTCCGCTACCTGCTCGGGCCGTGCGCCCGGAACCTGGCCCAGCAGCCGCCGGAAGAGTTCGCTCGAAATGCGTGACGGTGCGGCCACTGCCGCCGGAGTCCGCGCCTTGTCGAAGCGCCGTCCCACCAGGTCGCCATTGAGGTTGACCGCGATGATCACCTCCGCGCCGAGGGCCCGGCAGACCGAGACGGGAACCGGATTGGCCAGGCCGCCGTCGACCAGCCATCTGTCGTCGACCAGGCTGGGGCTGACGATCCCAGGCAGGGCGATCGAGGCGCGCACGGCCTCGTGGATCGGTCCGCTCTGCAGCCAGACCTCGCGGCCGGTCCCGAGATCGGTGGCGACGGCGGCATAGCGCTTGTCGTAGCTCTCGATCGGCGCGTCGATGCCAAGCCGGCGCAGCAGGGCCACGACCTGCTTGCCGTCGATCAGCCCGCCGCCCGACAGCCGGACATCCATCAGCCGGACGACCTGACGCCAGGTGGCCGATTCAGCCCAGTGCCGCAGCCCGGGCAGTTTGCCGGCGACATAGGCGGCACCGACCAGCGCGCCGATCGACGTGCCGCAGACGACGTCGGGCTCGATGCCGGCCTCGATCAAGGCGTCGAGGACACCGATATGCGCCAGGCCGCGCGCCGAGCCGCTGCCGAGGGCGAGGCCGATCCTGGGATGTGCCATCACGGGCATCATACAAAGACCCTGCCCGGATTGATACGAAGGCATGGCCGATCGCGCCCGGGTCAATCACGCTTGTTCATCCCCGCTTGTTCATCCCCGCTTGTTCATCATGGTGGCGCTTGGCATAAGCGGCCCAGCAAACAAACACCGGGAGAGCGAGCATGAGCGACGCCAACAAGATTTCAGGACTGCAGCTTCGCTCCCTGATCAGCAAGGACGGCACCCTCGAACTTTCGCTGGCCAAGGTCGACCTACCCGAGCCCGGCCCGGACCAAGTGGTGGTCAAGGTAGAGGCGACGCCAATCAATCCGTCGGACCTCGGCCTACTGCTGGGACCTGCCGACATGACGACGTTCAAGTCAGCCGGCAGCGGCGACGGCATCAAGGTGACGGCCAAGGTCCCGGCTGCGGCGCTTCCGTTCCTCGCGACCCGGCTCGACGAATCGATGCCGGTCGGCAACGAGGGCGCCGGCACGGTGGTCAAGGCGGGCTCGTCCGATGCCGCCCAGGCACTCAAGGGCAAGACGGTGTCGATGGTCGGCGGCTCGATGTATGCACAGTACCGCCTGCTGAATGCGCGGGACTGCCAGCCGCTGCCGGCCGGCACGACCGCGGCCGAGGGCGCCTCGTGGTTCGTCAATCCGCTGACCGCGCTCGGCATGACCGAAACCATGAAGCGCGAGGGCCACAAGGCACTGGTGCACACCGCGGCCGCCTCCAACCTCGGCCAGATGCTGAACAAGATCTGCAACGAGGACGGCATCGGCCTCGTCAACGTCGTGCGCAGCGCCGAGCAGGCCAAGATCCTGAAGGGCATCGGCGCCAAGCATGTGGTCGACTCGAGTGCGGCGAGCTTCACCGACGATCTCACCCAGGCGCTGGTTGAAACCGGCGCCACGATCGCCTTTGACGCCATCGGCGGCGGCAAGCTCGCGAGCCAGATCCTCACCTGCATGGAGATCGCGCTCAACAAGACCGCCAAGGAATACAGCCGCTACGGCTCTACCACGCACAAGCAAGTCTATATCTACGGCAGCCTCAGCACCGGCGCGGTCGAGCTCACGCGCAACTACGGCATGGCCTGGGGCGTCGGCGGCTGGCTGCTGACGCCGTTCCTGCAGAAGATCGGCCGGCCCGACCAGCAGCGCCTGCGCGAGCGCGTCGTCAATTCGCTCAAGACGACCTTCGCCAGCCACTACACCAAGGTGGTGTCGCTGCCCGAGGCGCTCGACCTTGCGAACATCGCCGCCTATGCCAAGCGCGCGACCGGCGAAAAGTTTTTGATCAATCCGAACAAGGGCTGAGAGACGAAAAGCGCCTCCGCCCGCCTACGTCGCAGTGCTCAGGAACACCGGCAGGTCCGTGGTCGGGTTCCTGGCCGGCACCTGGAAGAACATCTCGGCCACCCAGCCGCGATGGTAGGTCGCGTGGTTGACGACGTGCAGCAGGATATCGGCGCGGCTCATGGCGCCCTGGCCGCCGCCGATGAATGTGAAGGCCACGACTTCGTCGAGCGTGTCCTGCGATTGCCGATCGCTCCAATCGATGTACCACTGGTTCACGACCTGTTGCGCGGCCCAAAGATCGGACAGCTCCGGGTGCAGAACGACATTGCGCGCCTTGAAGCCGTGATCGCGACCTTCGAGATGCGCCTGCCAGATCAGGTCGATGAGGTAGTTGTGGTTGAGGGTGCCGATCATGGTCTTGAACAGCGTCGGCCGCTCCCTGGTCGCTTCGCCGGGCGGCAGGGCCTGGACCGCGTCGAAGGTCAGCCGATCGGCCCACATCCGATATCTGGCGAGCGTGCGCACCGTGTCGACGATGGTTTTTGATGTCGTGGTCATGCGCTTTCCTGTCGTGCGGATCCAAGGGTCAGCTTACTTGCGCCGCGTCGTGCCCGTACAGCCAGCCGATATTGTCCATCGAGCGGTCGCCTGACTTGGCCATCGCCTCGTCGCGCTCCTGCTGCTCCGGCCCGTCGGGCAGATGAAAGCGCGTGCGGTTGGCGGCGCTCGCTTCCTGCAGGCGGGTCGCACGCGGCTTGCGGATTTCCTCGTAGCGACGCAGCGCGCCCGGAACGTCGTCGGGCATGGCCGCGAGTAGCGAAGCGAGTGCTGCGCCATCCTCGATCGCCTGCGCGGCCCCCTGCGCCATCATGGGTAGCATGGGATGGCAGGCGTCGCCCAGCAGGGCGACGCGGCCTTGCGTCCAGGCGGGCAAGGGCGCGCGATCGTGCAGCGCCCAAATAAAAGCCTCGGGAAAGGCCCTGATCAGGCCGCGCACGGTGGGGTGCCAGCCTTCGTAGCGGGCCAGCACGTCGGCGACATCGCCCTTGTCGGTCCACGACTCGTTCGTCCAGGTGCCGTGCTCGACGACGCAGACCACGTTCATCAGCCGCCCGGCCGAGACCCAGTAGTGCACGCAGTGCGCGCCCGGTCCCATCCAGTTGTGCGAGGCAACTTCGATATCCAGGTCGGCGATGCGCCCGGCCGGCACCAGGCCGCGCCAGGCCACGCAGCCTGTGAAACGCGGCTTCTCGGGGCCGAAGGCGAGCGCCCGCACCTTCGAGTGGATGCCGTCGGCGCCGATCAGCAGATCGGCCTCGGCCGACACACCATTCTCGAAGCGGGCGACCACGCGCTCGGCTTTCTCCTCGATGCCGACGAGGCGATGGCCGGCATGGGTACGCTCCCGCGGCATCGCCTCCGCCAGCAGCGCCGCAAGGTCGCCGCGATGGAAATGATAGTACGGTGCACCGAACCGCGCCTCGACCTCGGGGCCGAGCGGCGCGCGCTGCAGGGTGTGGCCATCGTCCCAGCGTTTCTGATGGACCGCCAAGGGGCGCACACCCCACTTGTCCATGGTCGGCTTCAGGTCGAGCCGAAACAGCAGGCGCGAGGCGTTGGGGCTGATTTGTATGCCGGCGCCGATCTCACCGAACTTCTGGGCCTGCTCGTAGACCTGCACGTCGCAGCCGGCTTTCAGCAGTGCCAGCACCGCCGAGAGGCCGCCGATGCCGCCACCTATGACCGCGACCTTCATGCCAGCCTCCCGTCGAGCACCCTGCCCCAGACGGCATCACCATCGGCGCAGTCGTGGCCACGCCACGCGACATGGGTATCGGGGCGAACCAGCACCAGCTTCGCGCCGTAGATCGGCGCAAGCCGGGGTTCGGCGACATTGACGATCTCCAGCGGCGCCGGCGCCGCATCGATCAGCGGTGACGGATCGGCGTCGCCGAAGCGCAGCAGGGTGAACCACGGCCCGAGATGGTCGTAGAGCGCGCTGCCGTCGGCCAGGAACACGCTGGGCAGGCGCGCGCCCGGCGCGGTCGTGGGTTCGTAGGTCACCGGATCACCCTCGACGCCGTCGTAGCGGTAGCCGAACTCGATGCCCCAGCTTTCGTTCTCGGCATTGCCCAGCGCCGCGATGGCACGGCCCAGCGCCTCGGGATCGCGTTCGCTCTGGTAGAGCTCGGCGATTCTCAGGCGCACGCCGGTGTGGCGCTCCGAGGCGAGGCGGTTACGATAGCCCACCGGCCGCCGCTCGCGCTCGTAGGAGTCGAGCAGGCCCTGTGTCGCAAAACCTTTCACTGTGGCGGCGAGTTTAAAACCGAGATCGATCGCATCGCCGATGCCGGTGTTCATGCCGTAGCCGCCGGTTGGGATATATTGATGCGCGGCGTCGCCCGCCAGGAAGACACGGCCGCCTCGATAGCGCTCGGCCAGCAACAGGTGCGTGAACCAGGGATTGGCGACCAGAATCTCGCGCGGGAAGGCACGGCCGGCCCAGGCATCGAGGATGGCATTCGGATCAACGGCGGCGGGATCGAC